>NZ_JBFUMO010000347.1:0-6255 GCF_054049355.1 Roseateles sp. P5_E11
CATTGGGCCTGAGGTATCCATCGCACTCCAAGTTCAGGCGCCAAGCACGTTTCCCCAATGCTGTGGACCGGACTACCGCCCCACCCCAAAACTGCTCCGATAAGCCCTTGGCGCCAGCCCGAGCCGCGCCTGGAAGTGATGCCGCAGCGCCTGCACGCTGCCAAACCCAGCCTCGGCCGCGACGCTTTCGACCGGCAGACTGCTGGCCTCAAGCAGCCGTTGGGCCTCGGCGACGCGCTCGGCAATCAGCCAGTCGCCGGGGGATTGGCCGGTGGCCTCGGTGAAGCGGCGCAGCAGCGTGCGCGGGCTCATGGCGCTGGCCGCGGCCATGCGCTCCAGCGTCCACGGCGCGCGCAGATCGGCGCGCACCTGGCCCATCAGGCCGGACAGCCGGTTCGTGCGGTCGCGCGGCACCGGCCGCTCGATGAACTGCGCCTGCCCGCCGCCCCGGTGGGCGGGCATCACCAGCCGGCGTGCGACGCTGTTGGCGGCTTCCACGCCGAAGTCGCTGCGCACGAGGTGCAGCATCAGGTCGATGCCCGCCGCGCTGCCGGCCGATGTGAAGACGCGGTCCTCCTCGGCATAGAGCACGCCGGCATCGACGTCGATGGCGGGGTGGCGCTCGCGCAGCTTGTCGGCATAGCGCCAGTGCGTGGCCGCGCGGCGGCCGTCCAGCAGGCCGGTGGCGGCCAGCACGAAGGCGCCCGAGCAGATCGATGCCAGCCGCGCGCCGCGCTGCCAGGCTTTGCGCAGCCGCTTGGCCAGCGCCTCAGGCACCGGCACGTCGGCGCCTTTCCAGCCGGCCATCACGATGAGGTCGGCCTGGTCCAGCAGCTCGATGCCGCCGTCGCTGCTGACCGTCAGGCCGCCGTGGGCGCGCAGCGGCCCGGGCTCGATGGCGGCACTGGCGAAGCGATACCAGCCCGGGCCCATCTCCGGCCGCGCCAGGCCAAAGACCTCGGCGGCAATGGCGAACTCGAAGGTGCACAGGCCGTCGTAGACCGGCGCGACGACGAGCGGCCCCGTGGTGTTTGGCGTGATCTTGTCGATACGGGTCATAGGCGCCAATTGTGGCCCCGGCCGGCCGTTGCGACCATGGCGGCACCTGTTCAACGGAGCCCACCATGCCTTCTCAAGTGACCGCCATTCCCGCCGCCCCGTCCGCGCAAGCCGAGGCGCACTTCGCCGCCGAATTCACTTTCGAGGCCGACTGCTGGGACGTGCACGACGCGCTGGCCCAGGGCGCCGATTTCGTGCTGCTGGACGTGCGCTCGGCCGAGCTCTACGCCCGCGGCCATGTGCCAGGCGCCATCCACTTTCCGCACGGCAAGCTTGTCGAGAGCAAGCTGGCTGCCTGGCCCAAGGACACCCTCTTCGTGACCTACTGCGCCGGCCCGCACTGCAACGGCGCGGCCCGCGGCGCGCTGCGGCTGGCGCGGTTGGGCCGGCCGGTGAAGATCATGGCCGGCGGCATCACCGGCTGGCTGGACGAGGGCTTCGAGCTGGCGACCGCGGCCGTGCCTGCCTGAGCCCTGGACCGAGGCGCGGCTAGCATGTCGTGATGAAGATCCTCATGACCCTGCTGGCCGCGGCCTGCGTCACAAGCGCAGCCTCGGCCCAGACCCTCACCCTTGAGCGCCTCACCGCCGACCCGCCGCTCGCCGGCCGCCTGCCGCGCCAGGCTGAGATCTCGCCCGCCGGCCAATGGGTCAGCTTCCTGCGCCCGTCGGCGGCGGACAGCGAGGTGCTGGAGCTCTGGGCCCAGCCCAGCGCAGGTGGCGAGCCGCGCAAGCTCGTCAGCGCGGCCGACCTGCTCGGCGGTGCCGCCCAGAAGCTCAGCGAGGCCGAGAAGATGGCGCTGGAGCGCCAGCGCATCAGCCAGCGCGGCATCACCGGCTACCAGTGGTGCGGCAGCGACGACAGTGCGTTGCTCTTTCCGCTGTCAGGTGACCTCTATCTGGTCAAGTTGAGCGCCGGGGGCCCTGAGGCTCAGCGCCTGACGAACACGCCCGACGCGCCCAAGCAGGACCCGCGCTGCGCCCCCGACGGCAAGACCCTGGCCTATGTGCAGGGCGGCGAGTTGATGGTGCTGCCCCTGCAGGCCGGCGCCCAACCGCGCCCGCTGTTCGGTGCGCGCATGAATCCCCGTGTGACCTGGGGCCTGGCCGAGTTCATTGCCGGGGAGGAACTGGGCCGGCATCGCGGCTTCTGGTGGAGCCCGGATGGGCGTCAGCTGCTGGCGCTGCGCGTCGACGAACAGCGTGTGGGCTTGAAGACGCGGGCGCAGATCTTTGCGGACCGCACCGAGATGACGGAGCAACGCTATCCGGCTGCCGGTGAAGCGAATGCCCAGGTCTCCGCCTTTGTCATCGGCGTTGCCACCGCTGAGGCGCATGCGCTGCAGTTGCCGACCGGCGCCGAGTACATCTCCCGCGCCGGCTGGTTTGCCGACGGCACGCCTTGGCTGCAATGGTTCAACCGCGACCAGACGCGATTGACGCTGACCGAGTTCAAACCCAATGCCGCGCCACACGACATCACCGTCGAGACCGATGCGGCCTGGGTCGAAGTCCATGACGATCTCATCGAGACGCCGCGCGGCCTGCTCTGGTCCAGCGAGGCAACGGGCCGGCGCCAGCTGCTGCTGGTCAACCGCGCGACCGGGCAGCGCACGCCGCTGACGCAGCAGGCCGAAGCGGTGGCGCATGCGGTGTGCGTGGGCGAGCGAGGCGTCGTCTTCGCTGCCGCCGGCGACCGCGGCAAGACCAGGGAGCTTTACCTGCAGCCGTTGGCCGGGGGCAAGGCCCAGGCCCTGCCGGGCATGGCCGAACGCCAGTGGCGCGATGCCAAGGCCGACAGAGCCTGCGCCCGCCTGCTCGTCACCCGCTCGGCCTGGGGCCAGCCACCGCGGCTGGAACTGCGCAGCCTGGGCCGCGACAGTGCCATCGCCCTGGCCGGTGACGCGCCCGACCCGGCGCTGGAGGCCTTCGCCAACGTCCCGCTGGCGCTGGACCTGACGGCGGCCGACGGCAGCACGCCGTTGAACGCCTTCTTCTTCGCACCCGCCAGCCGTCCCGGCCAGGGCAAGCACCCCGCCATCGTGCTGGCCTATGGCGGCCCGGGCTCCGCGACGGTGAACTGGGGCTGGGGCCGCGACATGCCATTGATCGCCTACTGGCAGCAGCGCGGCTATGGCGTGCTGATGCTGGACGTGCGAGGCATGGAGCACCGTGACCGCGCCTTCACGCGTGCCCACTACCGGTCCTTTGGCCAGCACGAAGTGGCCGACCTGTTCGCGGCCGTGCGGCAGCTGCCCGGCCGCGTGCCGGGCGTGGACGCGGCGCGCATAGGCTTCTTCGGCTGGAGCTACGGTGGCTTCCTTGGCGCGCGGGCGATGCTGGATGCCGACACGCCGTTCGCGGCCGCCGTCGCCGTTGCGCCGGTGACCGACTGGACGCTCTACGACACCGCCTACACCGAGCGCTATCTCGGCATGCCCGAGGGGGGCAAGGCGGTGACCTACGCCAGTGCCAATCTGCCGGCGCGCGCGTCGCTGCTGAGCAAACCGCTGCTGCTGGTGCATGGCACGGCAGACGACAACGTGCTGTTCGAGCACACGCTGCGCCTCGTCGAAGCCCTGCAGACAGCCGGCAAGACCTTCGACCTGCAGATCTACCCCGGCAAGGCCCACGGCATCGCCGGCCGCGCAGCGCGGCTGCATCTCTACCGCACGATGGATGCCTTTTTCGAGCGGCATCTGAAGCCAGCGCCATGAGCCTCGTCTACTCGACCGACGTCGGCCGGGTCTGCCCCGGTTGCGGGCAACCCATCGCTCAATGCGTCTGCAAGGCCAAGCTCCGCCCGGCGGGCGACGGCATCGTGCGCGTCAGCCGCGAGACGGCGGGGCGCAAGGGCAAGGGCGTGACCGTCATCAAGGGTCTGCCGCTGGACGATGCGGCGCTGACGGCGTGCGCCAAGCAGCTCAAGGCCCTGTGCGGCAGCGGCGGCACGGTCAAGGACGGCGTCGTCGAGATCCAGGGCGACCACCTCGACAAGGTGCTGGCCTGGCTGAAGGCGCGGCCCGAGGGCTGGACGGTCAAGCGCGCGGGCGGCTGATTGATTCCAGCTGCCCGCCATCGGGGCTGCGGTGCTGGTAAATGGGGCTTGCCCACGCTTGGCCCTCGTCAGAATCGTGGATGTGCCGCCAATGAAGACCCTCTAGCCTGATGACACAGGCGTCAGCGCGCCGTCCGCAAGTGTTAATGGAGGATCTGCTATGGCGACTTCAAAGCGTTGGACATCAGTGCCCTTGCTCGCGATTGCGTGGGTGGCGTTGGCTGGGTGCCGGCCTTCGGAGTCGGCGCCTGCCGCGGCGCGCGTGTCGCCCGAGGTCGAGGTGTGCGCCGGCGTCCACGCCATGATCGGCAAGGAGATCACGACGACATACGACATTTCGACGTCCAAGGGCATTGCGCTCAAGATTTCCGCGGCTGCCGAGGCGGATGTCGCCCGCTTGAAGGTCATCAAGGAAGCCAAGGGCGATGCCGGTGCCGGGGCGCAACTGGGCTCAGAGATCAGGGCTGTCGTTCAGACCAAGTCCCAGGTGACGACAGACTTCTTTCAGCAGGATCAGAGCTTCGCCCAGGCGGCCTGTTTCATCGGCTCGCTGCTCAATCGCGCGGACCTGTCGGCTGCCGACCAGCAGTTCTTCGAGCAGCAGCGTCGTGCGTTGGCAGTGAACAGGGTCGCCTACCTTGATGTGCTGACGGGTCTAAAAAAAAAGTAGCCCGGATCGTCATTGAAGGTGCGCTGCTCGCTTCGTACACCGCTTCAGACGACATGTCGAAATGGCTGGGCGATGCCGACGCCTACGTCAGTCAGACGCAGAGCGGCACGAGACGATTGATAGAAGCCCTGCAGATGATTCAGGCCGACCCGATGTACGTCGGGCATGTTTCCGACCGCCTGGTTCGCATGACGCCCTGGAGCGTCGAAAGGTTGAAGCATTACCTTGCCGACCCGGCCCTTCATCGGGAGCGACTCAACTACCACGTGTGCGCCATTTCATCCTCGATGGGAGAGCTGCTGATCCAATTGACTGAACCTCCGGCCTCGCTGAGCTGCCAGGGTCAGGATGTTCGCAGCCAAGCCTGCAGGGCGCTGATCGCCGCGGAACTGCAGAAGTTCGATTCGAAGGCCGGCGACATGCTCCAGACGGCTTGCAGGTGGGGGTAGCGATGCAAAGCTTGCGCTCTGCCCTCTCAAAGGCCAGCAAATCTGAGGATGCCTTCGCCGTCCAGGGTGCCGACCATGGCTGCATGCCAACACGTCGAATTGCCCTTTCAACTGCGGTACTGCCGTTCATGGCGTCATGCGGCGGTTCGCCCGGTCCAGGCCCGCAAAGCGAGCGCAGCCTCCATGACCGCCAACTGCAGGACCTGCAGCAGGCGACGGCCGTCGTGGATGCCGGGACGACTTCGCTGCGCGCCTGGGCCCAGGAGGTGACGCTGGCAGCGGGATCGGCGCCTTCCATGCAAATCGATCCCGTCACCGGGCAGCCGCGTTTCGATACGCCTTCCACCGGCGCATCGATCAAGGTTTGGCTTGTCGGTGCCGCAGTTGTTGGCGGGGATGGCAAGCCGTTGCTGACGGCCTGGCAACCGCGAACGATCTGGGTGCTCAGGGGCAGCGACTACGTGTCTTCGCAGGACTTGACGTCGCCGCGGGAGGCTGTCTTCACGGCCGGATTCCCGCAGCCGCCGTTCTCGCGAGATGGTGCCTTGGTCGTCGTCGAGTTCGTCCAGGGCACGACGACGCGGCTGTCGGCGGTGTTGCCCACGTGGCTCGGCTAGCGAGGCGCCGAGGACGTTGTAAGTGCAACCGCGACAATCGGGCCGATGACCGATACCGCTTTCGACCGCCTGCCTCTCAGCCCCGCCATGCTGGCCAACCTCGGCCAGCTCGGCTATGCGCAGATGACGCCCATCCAGGCGGGCAGCCTGCCGCTGGCCCTGGCGGGCCGCGATGTCATCGGCGAGGCGCAGACGGGCTCGGGCAAGACCGCCGCCTTCGCCATCGCGCTGCTGCACCGGCTCAAAGCCGACCTGCCGCGCGTGCAGGCCCTGGTGCTCTGCCCCACGCGCGAGCTGGCCGACCAGGTCACGCAGGAAATCCGCCGCCTGGCCCGCGCGGCCGACAACATCAAGGTGCTGAGCCTGTGCGGCGGCAACCCCATGAAGCCGCAGATCGAGAGCC
>NZ_JBFUMO010000348.1:0-6253 GCF_054049355.1 Roseateles sp. P5_E11
CTGGTGTAGCGCTCGTCCACTTCGAAGACCGGCAGGTGATGGCGCCCGGCCAGCCGGCGACCGAAATTCTGTGCCTTGGCCGTCATCTCGTGGGGCGCGCCGTCGGGGTGGCGCGGCACGCCGATGACGAGGGCGTCGGGCTGCCAGGTCTTGACGAGGGCGGCAATCGCGTCGAAATCGCCACTCCTGACCGTGGCACGCGGCTCGGCCGAACCGAGCAAGCGCGTGCCCGAGGCGACGCCGATGCGTCGGGTGCCAAAGTCAAAAGCAAGAAAGATCTGATGCGACGGCGCCAACGCCGCCATCATGCGTGCCCCGCGTCCGAACTGAGCATGCGTGGGTCCACGCCCAGCAGGGCCAGTGCGCGCTCGTAGCGCTGCTCCACCGGCGTGTCGAAGATGATCTCGGGCGCCGCGTCCACCGTCAGCCAGCCGTTGCGGCCGATTTCCTCTTCAAGCTGGCCCGCGGCCCAGCCGCTGTAGCCGAGCGTGACAAAGATCTTCCTGGGGCCGGCGCCGTTGGAGAGCGCTTCAAGCACGTCGCGGCTGGTCGTCATCTCCAGGCCGCCGGGCACGGCCAGCGTGGCGTTGTAGTGGCCACCCTCTTCGTCCAGCGGCTCGTGCAGCACGAAACCGCGGTCGGTCTGCACCGGGCCGCCATAGAAGACGGGGCTGTCGGCCAGCGGTTCGGCCGGTGGGCTGAGTTCGACCTTCTCGAACAGATTGCCCAGCGTCAGAGAGATGGGTTTGTTGATGACGAGGCCCAGGGCGCCGTTGTCGTTGTGCTCGCAGAGGTAGACCACGGTGCCTGCGAAGGCCTCGTCGGCCATGCCGGGCATGGCGATGAGGAATTGGTTGGTCAGGACGATCCGGTCGGCGGGCATGGCGGCATTTTATTCTGGCCGCTTTGCGCTTCAGCGCTTTATCGCCCGGGAGACTGGTGCTTGCCGAGGTCGCCCAGCCTGGGCGGGCGTGCAAAGACCTTAATCTGCGCCCATGCCTGCTCACCTTGACCGCGCTCTTGTCTGGTTTCGCCGCGACCTGCGCGCGGGCGACCAGGCCGCGCTGTATCACGCGCTGCGCAGCGCGAAACAGGTCTTCTGCGCATTCGTCCTGGACCGCGACATCCTCGACGCCTTGCCACGCGCAGACCGACGCGTCGAGTTCATCCTGGGCGCGCTGCAGGTGCTGGACGAGGACCTGCGCAAGCTCGGCGGGGCGCTGATCGTGCGGCATGGCTTTGCGGCGGACCAGATCCCGCGCCTGGTGGCCGAGCTGGGCGTGCAGGCCGTGTTCACCAACCACGACGACGAACCGCAGGCGCTGATGCGCGACGCGCTGGTGGCCGACCTGCTGAAACCCCTCAATGCCGAGCTGCGCACCTTCAAGGACCATGTCATCTTCGAGCGCGGCGAGGTCATGACGGCCGCGGGTGGGCCGTACAGCGTGTTCACACCCTACAAGAACGCCTGGCTGCGCAAGGTCGATGAGTTCTATCTGGGCAGCTATCCCACCGAGCGGCATGCGCATGCGCTGGCGAAGAGCAAGCTGGCCACTGAGATCCCCAAACTCGAAGAAATCGGCTTCAAGCCCGCCGGGCTGACCGAGCATGTCGGCCAGGGCGTCCGCGGCGCCGAGGCGCTGCTGGAGGACTTCCTGAACCGCATCGACGCGTATGACAGCAGGCGGGACTTCCCGGCGATGAAGGGGCCGAGCTATCTAAGCGTGCACCTGCGCTTCGGCACGGTGTCGATCCGGCGCCTCGCGCRCATCGCGCACCAGCGGATGCTGGGCGGCGAACATGGCGCCGAGGTCTGGCTGTCAGAACTGATCTGGCGCGACTTCTATCACCAGGTCATGCACCACCACCCGCATGCGATGACGGCGGCCTTCAAGCCCGAGTACGACGCCATCCGTTGGGAGACGGGCGCTGAAGCCGACGCGCTGTTCGCCGCCTGGTGCGAGGGCCGCACCGGCTACCCGCTGGTGGACGCCGCCATGCGCCAGCTCAACCAGACGGGCTATATGCACAACCGCCTGCGCATGGTGACAGCCAGCTTCCTGACCAAGGATCTCGGCATCGCCTGGCAACGCGGCGAGGCTTATTTCGCGCAGCAACTGCTGGACTTCGACCTCGCGGCCAACAACGGTGGCTGGCAATGGGCCAGCAGCAGCGGCTGCGACGCCCAGCCCTATTTCCGCATCTTCAACCCGGTGAGCCAGAGCGAGAAGTTCGACGCGCAGGGCCGCTTCATCCGCCGCTACTGCCCCGAACTGGCGGAGCTGCCGGCCAAGACCATCCACGAGCCCTGGGCGCGCGCGCCGCTGCAGATGCAGGGCAGCGTCTACCCGCGCCCCATCGTCGACCACGCCATCGCACGGGAGCGCACGCTGGCCCGCTACGCCGTCGTCAGGCGATGAACGGAGAGCAAAAAGGTCAGCCTGCGGTCTTGTGCGGGTGACGAATGCTTCAGCGCGGCGGCTTCAGAACAGCTCGACGTCGCTGAGCTGTGCCGATTCCTGGATCACGCCGCTGGCCACCAGGGCCGCGTAGTTGTGGACCTGGTTGCGACCATGGCCCTTGGCGTGATAGACCGCCTTGTCGGCGCGCTCGAAGGCATCGGCTGGCCCGTCGCCCGGGCGCACCTCGGTGAAGCCGATGCTGACGGTGATGCGGCCCACCTGCGGGAAGGCGTAGCGTTCGGTGTTCAGGCGCAGGCGCTCGAAGGCCTCGCCCGCGTGGATCTCCTCGTCGYAGCGCATCAGCACGACGAACTCCTCGCCGCCGAAGCGATAGAGCATGTCGTGAAAGCGGAAAGAGCCGCGCATCAGGCGCGACAGCAACAACAGCACTTCGTCGCCGATCAGGTGCCCGAAGCGATCATTGACGGTCTTGAAGTGATCAATGTCGATCACGCCGAGCACATAGTGTTGGATGGCCGTCTCGTGGCGGCGGTCCTCGGCCTCGTGCGTCACGTCGGCACGCGTCGGGATGTCCGACAACACCTTCAGGAAGCTCTCGTCGAAGGTCTTGCGGTTCAGCAACCCCGTCAGCGTGTCACGCTCGGAGTAGTCGAGCAGGCCCTGGAAGTTGTGATAGATCCGCAGCACGCTGCTGACCATGCGCTGCGCGCCCGTGCCCAGGCGCCGCGTGGACAGGATCTCGATGACGCCGATGACGTCGCGGTCGGTCGCAATCGGGAAGAGGTAGAGCCACTGGCCGCCCTGGGCCACCTGGGTGACGCTGCGGCTGCGCATGGCCTCCAGGCGCAGCGGATGGTCGGTCGCCTTCGGCAGCGCACCAGGCTTGGCCCACAGCGGGTCGGCCGACGCGACCGCATCACCCGCGCGCAGATGGGCACGGGTCAGCCAACGTTCGTCGCCCGGCTCGCCGACGCTGCGGTAGATCGCGACGGACTCGGGCTCCAGCAGGTCACGCAGCGCCATGACCAGGGTGACGTCCATGACATCCCGGTCACGAAAACCGGTCAGTTCAGCAAGATGGTCGACAACCTGGGACATGGGGGGGTGCTCAGGCCGCCACGGCCTGCTGGGTGAACTGCTGGATCAACCCGAGCAGATACTCCTCATCGTAGGGCTTGCCCAGGTAGTGGTCGACACCCAGCTGAGCCGCGTAGTCGCGGTGCTTCTGGGCAATGCGCGAGGTGATCATGATGACGGGCAGAGCAGCCAGCCGCGAGTCGGCGCGCATGTTGCGCACCAGGTCGAAACCGTCCATACGGGGCATTTCAATGTCGGACAGTACCACCGAAGGCAACTCGTCACCCGACAGCTTCTCCATCGCATCCAGGCCGTCCTTGGCCAGCATGACGCGCAGGCCGACGCGCTCCAGGAAGCGCTGGGTCACGCGACGCACCGTCAGCGAGTCGTCGACGACGAGGACGAGCGGCGCCTGCGTCACCGTCTCGACGACCGGTGCGGCCTGCTGCGGCGTTTCGCCCAGCGACATGGCATGGGCCGCCGCCAGGCGGGCCTGGGCGTCGAGGCCGTACCAGTCGGCGAGTGCCACGACGTTGTAGATCAGCGCCACCTCGCCCGAAGCCAGCAGGCTGATGCCCGCCAGGCCCGGTACGCGATTGAGCTGGGCGCCGAGGTTCTTGACGACGACTTCCTGGTTGCCGACGACCTCATCCACGTGCAGGGCCAGTGCTCCCTGGGCGCTGCGCACCAGCACCACATGGGTGTGGCGGCCATGGACATGGCCACGGCCCGCGTGGCCGAGCAGGCCGCCCAGCCAGTAGAAGGGCATCTCGACACCGCCATGCTGCAGCTTGCCGGTGGCATAGGCCGCCTCGACTGCATCGACGGGCACGCGCTGCACTGACTGCATCAGCGCCGCGGGGACGGCGATGACCTGGTCGGAGCTCTTCAGCAGCACGACCTGCGTCAGCGCCGTGGTGAGCGGCAGGCGCAGCAGGAAGCTGGTGCCCTGGCCGGTGGTCGACGTGGTTTCGATGGTGCCGCCCAGCGTGCCGACCTCGGCACGCACGACGTCCATGCCAATGCCGCGGCCGCTCAACTCGGTCACCTGGYTGGCCGTGGAGAAGCCCGGCGCGAAGATCAGGCGCTTGAGCTGCGCGTCGTCAGGCTCGGCGTCGGGCGAGATCAACCCGAGCTGCAGGCCGCGCTCGCGGATGCGTCCGAGGTTGAGGCCGGCGCCGTTGTCGGAGAAATTCAGCAGCACTTCGTTGCCGTGCTGGCTGACCTCGATGCGCAACGTGCCGACCGGGTCCTTGGCCGAAGCCGCGCGCACCTCGGGCGACTCGATGCCGTGAGCGACGCTGTTGCGCAGCAGATGCTCGAAGGCCCCAGCGGTACGTTCCAGCACCGAGCGGTCCAGTTCGGTCTGGCCGCCGGTGATCTCCAGCTTGACCTGCTTGCCGGCATCGCGGGCAGCCTGCCGCACGACGCGGTGCATGCGCTCGCCGATGCTGTCGAAGTCGACGAGGCGGGTGCGCAGCAGGTCGTCCTGCAGCTCGCGCGTCAGCCGGGATTGCGCGGCCAGCTCGTCTTCGCCGGTCTGGACGTTGCGGCCCAGTGTGCGCTGCAGCGTGGCCACGTCACCCACCGACTCGGTCAGCATGCGGGTCAGTTCCTGGAAGCGCGTGTAGCGGTCGAACTCCAGCGGGTCGAACTCGCGGCCGCCCTGCTGCGCCGCCTCTTGCTGGGCGTGCATCTGGGCCTCGGCCTGCAGATCCAGCTCGCGCAGCTGGGCGCGCAGGCGCTCCAGGTTGTCGTCCAGGTCAAGCAGCGCGCCCTTCATCTGGACCAGCTCGGACTCCATCCGCGCACGGCGGATGCTGACCTCGCCGGCCTGCGTGGCCATGCGCTCCAGCAGGCTGCCGCGCACACGCACCAAGGCCTGGCCGATGGCGAGGTTGTCGCTGCCGGCAGCGACCTCGGCGGTGTCGGTGAAGCGGCTCCAGTCGATCTCGCGCGCTGGTTCGGCGGGCTTCTCGACGAAGGTGGATGCGACCGGCCRCACATCGGCTTGGGCAATCTCGGCCAACAGGCGCTCGGGTTCAGGCGCCGGCGCAGCCGCCTCGACAACGACCGGCGGCTTGGCAGCGGGTGCCGGCGGCGGCGGGGCGACGATGGCCGGCGCGGCCGGCACGGCGGCAGATGCGAGCCGGCGACCGAGTTCCTCGAAGGCGTGCTCGAGGGCATCACCCTCATGCTGCAGCGCCTGGACCTGGCCGTGGTTGGCGCTGCCGGCCCTCAGCAGGTTCTCGATGGCGGATTCGAGGTTGTGGGCCTGCTCGCCCAGGCGCATGGCGCCGGCCAGGCGGGCGCCGCCCTTGAAGGTGTGCAGGGCACGCATGCAGGCGTCGGAACGGCCCAGCTCGCCCGGATGGGCCAACCAGTCGCGCAGCGCACCGTGCAGTTGTTCCAGCAGGTCGCGCCCTTCCTCCTCGAAGATGGGATAGAGGTCGGGCTCGATGTGGTCGGGCAGGCCCGGCTCGGGCTCGTCGTCGGCCGCCAGCAGCGGGGCAGGCTCGGTTTGCGGCACAGCCTCGGCAACCGTCTCTGCGGCCGGCTCGGCAATGGGCTCGACGAGGGGTTCGGCCAGGTCGACAAGATCGGCGAGATCAACGACGGACTCCGGCAGATCAGCAGCCACGGTGACCTGGTCATCCAGGTCGCCGGCGAGGGTGTCGTGCAGGGCTGGCACAGGCAGCGCGTCCAGGGGCGCGGATGCCGTGAAGGACTCTTCCTGCGGCTCGTAGGCATGC
>NZ_JBFUMO010000349.1:0-6248 GCF_054049355.1 Roseateles sp. P5_E11
CTTCAGCGGCTACGACGAGGCCAAGCGCCGCTACGACAACAAGAGCTGGGGCTACGAGCTCGACGACAAGGGCTTCGCCAAGGTCGACCCGACGCTGGAGCACCCGCGCTGCGTGCTCAACATCATGAAGGCGCACTACTCGCGCTACTCGCCCGAGCAGGTCAGCAAGATCACCGGCACGCCCAAGGACAAGTTCCTCAAGGTCTGCGAAATGATCGCGGAGACGTCCAGGCCCAACAAGGTCATGACCATCATGTACGCCCTGGGCTGGACACAGCACAGCCAGGGCTCGCAGATGATCCGCACCGGCGCCATCATGCAGCTGCTGCTGGGCAACATCGGCCTGCCCGGCGGCGGCATGAATGCGCTGCGCGGCCACTCCAACATCCAGGGCCTGACCGACCTGGGCCTGCTGTCCACGTCGCTGACGGGCTATATGAGCCTGGCCCGCGACAGCGAGCAGGACCTGGAGACCTACTACAAGACCCGCGCACTCAAACCACTGCGCCCTGGCCAGATGAGCTTCTGGCAGAACTATCCCAAGTTCTTCGTCAGCCAGCAAAAGGCCTGGTGGGGCAAGGCCGCCACCGCCGAGAACGACTGGGCCTACCACTACCTGCCCAAGTGGGACAAGGGCTATGACGTGCTGCAGACCTTCGAGCTGATGGGCCAGGGCAAGCTCAACGGCTACATCTGCCAGGGCTTCAACCCGGTCGGCTCCTTCCCCAACAAGAAGAAGATCGTCGCGGGCCTGTCCAAGCTGAAGTTCCTCGTCATCATCGACCCGCTCAACACCGAGACCGCCGAGTTCTGGAAGAACCACGGCGAGCACAACGACGTGAAGAGCGAGGACATCCAGACGACGGTGTTCCGCTTCCCCAGCACCTGCTTCGCGGAGGAGGACGGGTCCCTCACCAACTCCGGCCGCTGGCTGCAGTGGCACTGGAAGGGCGCCGAGCCGCCGGGCGAAGCCAAGGGCGACCCCGAGATCATTGCGCAGCTGTTCATGCGCATGAAGGCGGCCTATGTGAAGGAGGGCGGTGCCTTCCCCGACCCCATCGTCAACCTGAGCTGGCCCTATCTGCAGCCCACCAACCCCTCGGCCGAGGAGCTGGCCAAGGAGTACAACGGCAAGGCCCTGGCCGACGTGACCGACCCCAAGGACGCGACCAAGGTGCTGGCCAAGGCAGGCGAGCAGCTCAGCGGCTTCGGCCTGCTGCGCGACGACGGCAGCACGTCCAGCGGCTGCTGGATCTACGCCGGCGCCTGGACGCAGGCCGGCAACCAGATGGCCCGGCGCGACAACGCCGACCCCTACGGCATCGGCCAGACGCTGGCCTGGGCCTGGGCCTGGCCGGCCAACCGCCGCGTGCTCTACAACGCCGCCTCCTGCGACCCGACCGGCAAGCCCTGGAACCCCAAGCGCCGGCTGATGGCCTGGAACGGCGAACGCTGGGGCGGCTCCGACGTGCCCGACATCCGGCCCGACGCCAACCCGACCGATGCCGACGCGGTGCGGCCTTTCATCATGACTGCCGAGGGCGTGGCGCGGCTGTTTGCACCGACCGGCCTGGTCGACGGCCCGCTGCCCGAGCACTACGAGCCCTTCGAGACGCCGCTGGCCAACAACCCCATGCATCCGGGCAACGCCAAGGCCAAGTCCAACCCGGCCGCGCGCGTCTTCAAGGGCGACATGGAGGCCTTCGGCACGCCCAAGGACTTCCCTTACGTGGCCACCAGCTACCGGCTCACCGAGCACTTCCACTACTGGACCAAGAACGTGCTGACGTCGGCCGTGCTGCAGCCGCAGCAGTTCGTCGAGATCGGCGAGGAGCTGGCCAAGGAAAAGGGCGTCGCCAACGGCGACTGGGTCAAGGTGAGCAGCAACCGCGGCTTCATCAAGGCCGTGGCCGTTGTCACCAAGCGCATCCCTTCGCTGGACGTGGACGGCAAGCGCATCCACACCGTGGGCCTGCCCAACCACTGGGGCTTTGTCGGCGTGGCCAAGCCCGGCTATCTGGTCAACACGCTGACCCCCTTCGTGGGCGACGCGAACACGCAGACGCCGGAGTTCAAGAGCTTCACCGTGAACCTTGAGAAAGCCTGAGGGAACACGTCATGTCTTCACTTCAATCCCTCGACATTGCCAAGCGCTCGGCCACCACGACGCCATCGACCCAGGCCCGCAAGCATGTGGCCGAGGTCGCCAAGCTCATCGACGTGTCCTCCTGCATCGGCTGCAAGGCCTGCCAGGTGGCCTGCATGCAGTGGAACGACCTGCGTGACGACGTCGGCGACAACCACGGCACCTACGACAACCCACGCGACCTGACGCCGCAAAGCTGGACGGTCATGCGCTTCTCCGAAGTGGAGGTCGAGAAAGACAAGCTGGAATGGCTGATCCGCAAGGACGGCTGCATGCACTGCGAGGACCCGGGCTGCCTGAAGAGCTGCCCGGCGCCCGGTGCCATCGTCAAGTACACCAACGGCATCGTCGACTTCATCTCCGAGCACTGCATCGGCTGCGGCAACTGTGTGACGGGCTGCCCCTTCGACGTGCCGCGCATCAGCAAGGTCGACAGCAAGGCCTACAAGTGCAGCCTGTGTTCCGACCGCGTCGGCGTCGGCCTGGAGCCGGCCTGCGCCAAGGCCTGCCCGACCGGCGCCATCCGCTTCGGCACCAAGGAGGACATGCTGGACTACGGCGCCGAACGCGTCGTCGACCTGAAGGAGCGCGGCTACGCGAACGCGGGCGTGTACGACCCGCCGGGCGTGGGCGGCACCCACGTTGTCTATGTGCTGCAGCATGCCGACCAGCCCGAGCTCTACAGCGGCCTGCCCAAGGACCCGAAGATCAGCCCGCTGGTGTGGCTGTGGAAGGGGGCGGCCAAGCCGCTGGCTGTTGCGGCCATGATCGGCGCGGTCATCGCGGGCTTCTTCCACTACACGCGCGTGGGCCCCATCGAGGACCCGGACGACCCCGAAGCGGACCGCAACGTCGCCCGTGACGATGCCGACCACCCCACCGCCTGACAGGAGCGCACCATGGCAACCCGCCTTCTGCAGCGCTACAGCGCTGGCGACCGCACCAACCACTGGTTGATCGTGCTGTTCTTCCTCGGCGCCGGCCTCTCGGGCCTGGCCTTCTTCCACCCCGCCTTCTACTTCCTGACCGCGCTGTTTGGCGGCGGCACCTGGGCGCGCATCCTGCATCCCTTCATGGGAGTGGTGATGGCGCTGTGCTTCATCGTCATGTTCATGAAGCTGTGGCGGCACAACCGCATGACTGAGGCGGACAAGGAATGGATGAGGCACAGCGGCGGCATGCTGCGCGGCGACAAGAGCCACATGCCGCCCGTGGGCCGCTACAACGGGGGGCAGAAGGTGGTGTTCTGGCTCATGGCCGCCAGCCTGTTTGTGCTGGTGCTGACCGGCTTCATCTTCTGGCAGCCCTGGTTCGCCGACAGCTTCCCCATCCTGGCGCGGCGCATCGCCGTCGTGCTGCATGCGCTGTCGGCCACGGTGCTGATCCTGACCGTCATCGTGCACGTCTACGCGGCCATCTGGGTCAGGGGCTCGCTGCGCGCCATGACGCGCGGCACGGTGACCGAGGGCTGGGCGCGCCAGAATCACGCGCTATGGCATCGCGAAATGACCAATGACCGTCGGTAACCCGCAGAAGATCCTCAGCCCGGAAGAGATCGCCGTTCGCGCCGGCGAGCAACTGAGCTTTCTGCACCTGCCCGAGCCCGGCGTGTTTGCCGATCGCGCGCTGCGTCTGCGCGCGCTGGCCGACGGGCATGCCATGGGCGACTTCCTGCGCTTCGTCGCCGAGCTGGCCGACGCCCAGCACCGCGCGCTGTCGGCCCAGGTTGCCGTGCCGCTGCCCACACCGGACGACATCGACGCCGCCGCCCGTGCCGGCGCGCCGCTGCTGCCGGCCGAAACCTGGCCGCGCGAGCCCATCTGGCGCGACTCGCTGCGTGCCCTGCTGACCGACCTGGCCCGCCGCCTGCCCGACGGTCCCGCCAAGGCTGCCGCGCTGCAACTCGCCGCCGCCAGCGACGAGCAACTGGAGACCCAGGCCGGCCGCCTGCTGTCCGGCGTCATGCTGGGGCTGGACCTGGCCAGAGCACCGCTGATCGCCGCTGGCCTGCAACTGCATTTCACGCGCCTCGTGCGGCAGACCTATGCCGCGCATGTCGACGCGCCCGTGCCGCCCTTCGGCCGCACCGACGACCCCACGCTGTGCCCCTGCTGTGGCTCCCGCCCGGTCGCCTCGCTGGAACGCCTCGGCGCCGAGGGCGCGCGCTATCTCGCCTGCGGCCTGTGCGCCACGCAATGGCATTACGTGCGCATCAAGTGCACGCACTGCCAGAGCACCAAGGGCATCTCGCTGCAAAGCCTGGTCGCGGCCGATGGCGCCTCGACCACCACCGGCGCCGTCGTGCAGGCCGAGTGCTGCAGCGAGTGCGGCCACTACCTGAAGCTGATGCACCCGGCGCGCGACAACGGCGTCGAGCCCGTCGCCGACGACCTCGCCAGCCTGACGCTGGACCTGCTGGTCGGCGAAGCCGGCTTGCATCCGCATGGCGTCAACCTGTTGCTGCTGCTCGGCGAGCCGGACGAGGCACCGCCGCCAGGACGAGAGCACTGATGGCTGCGCCCGACGAATCCGTGGTCCACGGTTCCAAGGCAAGTCCAAAAGACCTCCCGGCCCTGGACAGATTGCTGCGCGAAGCCGCGCCGCTGGTGGCCGAGCATGGCCACACGCTGGTCGCCAAGGAGGCGAGGGCGCTGCTGGACGCGCTGCGCACCCAGGCCCTGGCCGGCGCGCTGACCCGTTCGGACCTGGACGGCCTGCCCGCCGCGCTCGCCGCCCGCGTGCAGGCCCGCATGCGGCCCGCCATGCGCGCCGTGCTCAACCTGACCGGCACCGTCATCCATACCAACCTCGGCCGCTCCCTGCTGGCCGACGCCGCGCTGCAGCAGGTGCTGGCGCTGATGGGTTCGCCCAACAACCTCGAGTTCGACCTTGCCGCGGGTGGCCGCGGCGACCGCGACGAACTGATCGAAGCCCTGCTGTGCGAGCTGACCGGCGCGGAGGCCGCCACCGTCGTCAACAACAACGCCGCGGCCGTGCTGCTGGGCATTGCCGCGTTGGCCCATGGCAAGGAAGCCATCGTGTCGCGCGGCGAGCTGGTCGAGATCGGCGGGCATTTCCGCCTGCCCGACGTGATGGCCGCGGCCGGCGCGACGCTGGTGGAGGTGGGCACCACCAACCGCACCCACCCGCGCGACTACGAGCAGGCCATCACGCCGCGCACCGGGCTGATCGTCAAGGTGCACACCAGCAACTACCAGGTGCAGGGCTTCACGGCGGCGGTGGACGAGGCCACGCTGGCGCCCATCGCGCATGCCGCCGGCCTGCCCCTGATGACCGACCTCGGCAGCGGCGCGCTGGTGGATCTGGCCGCCTACGGCCTGCCCGCCGAGCCGCTGCCCCAGGCCATGCTCGCGGCCGGCTGCGATGTCGTCACCTTCAGCGGCGACAAGCTGCTCGGCGGCCCGCAGGCCGGCCTCATCGTCGGCAGCCGCGCGGCGGTCGGCAGGATCCGCAAGTACCCGATGAAGCGCGCGCTGCGCCTGTCCAAGCTGCCCCTCGCGGCGCTGGAGGCCACGCTGCGGCTCTATCTGCGGCCCGAAAGGCTGGCGCGGGACCTGCCCACGTTGCGCCTGTTGACGAGGCCTCAGGACCAGATCGCCGCGCTGGCCCAACGCCTGCTGCTCGAGATCGCCGCCGCTGTCGCGCCGCGCTTCACCGTCGAGACGGTGGCACTGCAGAGCCAGATCGGCTCTGGCTCACTCCCTGTCGAGCGGCTGCCGTCTGCCGGCCTGGCAATCAGCGCGGTCGACGGCCGCGGCCGCAYGCTTGAAGCGCTGGCCACCGCGCTGCGCGAGCTGCCACGACCCGTCATCGGCCGCGTGCAGGACAACCGGCTGCTGCTGGACCTGCGCTGCCTCGAAGAGCCCGCGCTGCTGACCTCTCAGCTCGCCTTGTTGAAGGAGGCCCTGGCGTGATCGTGGGAACCGCCGGCCACATCGACCACGGCAAGACCACGCTCGTGCGTGCGCTGACGGGTGTGGACACCGACCGCCTGCCCGAAGAGAAGGCGCGTGGCATCAGCATCGAGCTGGGCTATGCCTATCTCGATGTCCCTGATCACGATGAACGGATCGGCTTCATC
>NZ_JBFUMO010000350.1:0-6233 GCF_054049355.1 Roseateles sp. P5_E11
GTCTTGGGAACTGAAGAACGCGCGCTGGTTCGACGGTCAGAAGATCCAGCGCGGCAGCCTTTACGTCGAAAACGGCGTCTTCGTCGCCAGGAAACCGGCCAAGGTCAACCGCAAGATGGACATCCACGGCCAGCAAGTCCTGATCAACCCGCTGGCCGAGGCGCACAACCACAATCTGCAGACTGCTTGGGGCTGGGGCCAGTACGCGCAGACGTATCTGGACGAAGGCGTGTTCTACGCCGCCATGCTGTGTGGCGACCCGGCCGGCGTCGCCGAGGTCAAGCCGCTGACCGCCACGCCCGCGGCACCGGACGTCAGCTTCGTGACCGCCTGCATCACGTCCAGCGACGGCTACCCGCTGGCGGCCGTGCTGCCCGAACCCAGCGCCGAGGCGGCCGCGGCGCAGAAGCAGATCGTCCTCGTCGACAGCCCCGAGCAGGCGCTGGCCCAATGGCCCGCAATCAAGGCCCGCGGCGGCAACTGGCTGCGCATCGTGCTGGCGCACAGCGAGCGCCCCGAGCTGCGCGGCCGACCGGAGATGTTTGGCCGCCTGGGCCTGACGCCCGAGACCGCCAACGCGCTGACCCGGCTGGCGCGCGCGGACGGCCGCCGCGTCGTCGCCCATGCGGAAACTGCAGCCGACTTTGATGCCGCACTGGCCGCTGGTGTCGACGCCATCGCCCACCTGCCCGGTTATGCCAACACATTGGACGAGGCGCCCGAGCGTTTCGCCATCAGCGAGGCCGCCGCCGCCCAGGCCGCGCGTCAGCACACCGCCGTCATCACGACGACGGCCGCCACCGCTCTCTTCAAGCTCGACGCCGCAACCCTGGCCGCGCTGAGGGACGTGCAGCGCGCCAACCTCGCAAGACTGCAGGCGGCCGGCGTGCAGTTGCTCATCGGCTCCGACGTCTTCGTCGGCACCGGCCGGGCCGAGCTGCACGCGCTGGACGACCTCGGCCTGGACCGTGCGACGCTGTTGCGGCTGGCCACGCGCGACACGCCGCTGGCGCTTTTCCCGGGCCGCAAGCTCGGCTGCTTCGACCCCGGCTGCGAGGCCAGCTTCCTGGTGCTGGGCGCCGACCCGCTGACCGACCTGGCCACCATTGACATGCCGCTGTTGCGCGTCAAGCAAGGCAGGCTGCTAACCCGACTGGCCGACGTGGCGGCGGCCAGCTCCCAAGCCAGCACCTCGACCGCCGACCCGCCGAAGAAGACTGCCGCGAAGAAAAAAAGCGGCAAAGCCAAGACGCCCAGCAAGGCCAAACAGCGCTGATTACAGTCGCCGCATGAACACCCCCCGCCCCGCTTCCACCGGTTTGTCCGTCCAACAGGTGCTGCTGTGCGGTGCCATGATCGTCACGCTGTCGATGGGCATCCGCCACGGCTTCGGCTTCTGGCTGCAGCCCATCATCACGGAGCGCGGCTGGACGCGCGAGACCTTCTCTTTCGCGATGGCCGTGCAGAACCTCTCCTGGGGCATAGCCGGGCCGATTGCCGGCATGCTGGCCGACCGCTTCGGCGCCTGGAAGGTACTGATCGCCGGTGGCCTGACGTATGCCTGCGGCCTGCTGCTGATGGCCGTCACCAGCCACCCACTGAGCTTCACCCTCGGTGCCGGCGTGCTGATCGGCATCGCGCAATCGGGCTCCACCTACGCCGTCATTTACGGCGTGCTGGGCCGCACGGTGTCGCCGGAGAAGCGCTCCTGGGCMTTCGGCGTAGCGGCCGCGGCAGGCTCCTTCGGCCAGTTCGTCATGATCCCCGTCGAGACCTGGCTGATCAGCCATCTCGGCTGGCAGGGCGCCTTGTGGCTGCTGGCCGGCGCGGCCTTGTTGATCGTGCCGCTCGCGCTTGGCGTGCGCGAGCGCAGCGTGGCGGCCTTCAGCGGCGCCCACCAGAGCATTGGCCAGGCGCTGCGCGAAGCCTTCGGCTACCGCAGCTTCCAGCTGCTGATGCTGGGCTACTTCGTCTGCGGCTTCCAGGTCGTCTTCATCGGCGTGCATCTGCCGAGTTACCTGAAGGACCACGGCCTGGGCATCGGCGTGTCCACCGGCGCACTGATGCTGATCGGCCTGTTCAATATCTTCGGCACGTATGCGGCCGGCATGCTGGGCCAGCGCTTTCCCAAACGCTATCTGCTGTCAGCCATTTACGGACTGCGCGCCGTGGCCATCGTGACCTTCATCTCGGTGCCACTGACGCCGCTGAGCGTCTACATCTTCGCCGCGGTCATCGGCTTCCTGTGGCTGTCGACCGTGCCACCGACGAACGCCGTCGTCGCGCAGATCTTCGGCGCCCAGCACCTGTCCATGCTGGGCGGCTTCGTGTTCTTCAGCCACCAGATTGGCAGCTTCCTGGGCGTCTGGCTGGGCGGCAAGCTCTACGACGCGACCGGCAGCTACGACGTCGTCTGGTATCTCGCCATCGGGCTCGGTGTCATGGCCATGCTGGCCAACTTGCCAGTGCGTGAGACGCCCATCCTGAGGGCTCAGCCGGCATGAAGCCCGGCCGCTGGCTCTGGCCGACGCTGGCCGTCGCCGTGCTGGCGCTCACCGTCCTGGCCTACCGCCACCCGGCCGTCATGGTCCAGCTCAGCGAGCAGATCTGGGCCTGCTTCGGATGAGTGGCCGGCCCTCTGCCTGGTTGCAGCGCCTGGCGCCGACGCCGCCCGGTGCGGCCCTGGACGTGGCCTGCGGGTCTGGACGCAACCTGCATTGGCTGGTGGACGCCGGCTGGCAGGTCACGGGCATCGACCGTGACGCGGCCGCCACTGCGCCATTGCAAGACCTGGCCGAGATCATCAATGCCGACATCGAGAACGGCCCCTGGCCGCTGCCGGATCGCGAATTCGACCTGGTCGTCGTCTGCAACTACCTCTGGCGGCCGCTGTTCGATGACATCCGCGCTGCGGTCAGGCCTGGCGGCTGGCTGATCTGGGAAACCTTCGCCGACGGCCAGCAGACCCTCGGCAGGCCCTCCCGGCCCGACTTCCTGCTGCAGCGGGGCGAGTTGCTGCGCGTCTGCGAGGGGTGGCGCATCGTGGCTTACGAAGACCTGTTCGAGGACGGAGTAGGAATCGAAACATCGCCGCGCTTTGTCCAGCGCGTTGCGGCCATGCGGCCGTCGCCGGCAGCCTAAAATCGCCACATTCCTTAAGAAATTCCCACCATGAAGCCCATCCTCGGCAGCATCGTCGCCCTCGTCACCCCGATGAACGAGGACGGCAGCATTGACTACCCCGCCCTGCGCCGCCTGATCGACTGGCATGTCGAGTCCGGCACCGCCTGCGTCGGCGTCGTCGGCACGACCGGTGAGTCGCCCACGGTCAGCATGGAAGAGAACCGCGAAATCATTCGCGTCGCGGTCGAGCATGCCAAGGGCCGCATCCCCATCCTGGCTGGCACCGGCGCCAATTCCACCGCCGAAGCCATCGAGCTGAGCCGCTATGCCAAGGAGGTCGGCGCGGACTGCACGCTGTCGGTCGTGCCCTACTACAACAAGCCCTCGCAGGAAGGCATCTACCAGCACTTCAAGGCCATCGCCGAGGCCGTGGACATCCCCATGATGCTCTACAACGTGCCTGGCCGGACGGTGGCCGATATGGCCCCTGAGACGACGCTGCGTTGCGCCAGCCTGCCCGGCGTCTTCGGCGTCAAGGAAGCCTCCGGCAATATTGAGCGCGCGGCCTATCTGATCAAGCACGCCCCGGCGGGCTTCCACGTCTACTCGGGCGACGACGGCACGGCGGTCGCGCTGATGCTGCTCGGCGGCCACGGCAACGTCAGCGTGACGGCCAATGTCGCGCCGGAGTTGATGGCTGAACTTTGCCGCCTGGCCATCGACGGCAACGCCGTCGAGGCGCGCAAGGTCCATTTCAAGCTGCTCGGTCTGCACAAGCAGCTGTTCTGCGAGCCCAGCCCCGGCCCGGCGAAGTGGGCGCTGTCGCGCCTGGGCCGCTGCGGCGGTGCGCTGCGCCTGCCAATCACGCCGCTGACGGCTGCCGGCCAGGCCAGCGTCGGCCAGGCAATGGTTGAAGCCGGACTGCTCTGAGCCTCTGGTCTAATGCGCGGCTGCCCGTTTCAAGCGGGCAACCAGTTCCCTCGGAGATCTCCAGCGTGACGTCCCTTTCCCCGATTTGCTCGCTTCGCCCGTCGGCGACCCGTCTGGCCTGCACGGCCTTTGTCCTGTCCCTCGCCGGCTGCAGCACCATCGACAGCATGTTCTCGACGGACAAGGTCGACTACCGCGCCGCTTCGCGCCAGACCCAGGGTCTGGACGTCCCGCCCGACCTGACCCAGTTGGCCAAGGACAACCGCGCTCAAGTGCAGGGCGGCTCCRTCACCGCCTCGGCGTTGTCGGCGGTCAAGCCCGCGAATTCGACCAACGCCCAGTCGCTGGTCTCCGGCAGCGTCGCCGCCAATGCGGTTGGCGATGTTCGCCTCGAGCGCAGCGGCGCCGAGCGCTGGCTGCACACCTCGGCTTCGCCCGAGCAGCTCTGGCCKCAGATCCGCACCTTCTGGCAGGAACGCGGCCTTGAAGTCGTCAAGGAGCAGCCCGAGGTCGGTGTCATGGAGACCAACTGGGGCGAGAACCGCGCCAAGCTGCCGCAGGACTTCATCCGCTCCACCATCGGCAAGGTCTTCGACGGCCTGTACTCCACCGGCGAGCGCGACATGTACCGCACCCGTGTCGAACGAGGCACAAGCGGCACCGACATCTTCATCAGCCACCGCGGCATGCAGGAGATCTACACCTCCCAAGGCCGTGATTCGACCGCCTGGCAGAACCGCCCGGCCGACCCGTATCTCGAAGCCGAGATGCTGTCGCGCCTGATGCTCAAGCTCGGCGGCAAGGAAGACGCTGCCAAGGCCATCGTCGCCGAAGCGGGCTCGCCCGCCGCAGCCACGACGCCGAGCACGATCAAGGTCGGCGGCGACGCCCCACGCGCCCGCCGCCCGCTGTCCGAAGTGCCTGACAGCCTTGCCGTCAATGATGGATTCGACCGCGCCTGGCGCCGTGTCGGCCTGTCGCTGGACCGTCATGGCTTCACCATCGAAGACCGTGACCGCGCTGCTGGCCTCTTCTATCTGCGCTACGCCGACCCCGAGCAGGCTGGCAAGGACGAACCCAACTTCTTCCAGCGCCTGTTCGGCGCCAAGGCTGCCGCGCCGATGCGCTATCGCGTTTCGGTCAAGGCAGACGGTGTCAAGAGCACGGTGCGTGTGCTGGACGACCGCGGTCAGGCCATTTCCGACGACAACGCCAAGCGCATTCTGTCGTTGCTGATGGACGACCTGAAATAAGACCACCCCTACCGGCTTCGCCGGCCCCTCCAAGGGGCGCTCCAAGCAGCCCGGCAAAGCCGGATCTGCTGGAGCCACTCGGTGAAGATCAGGTTGCCTCGATGAACCGCCCGTTTCCCGCTGCAATGCTCACAGGAGCGTTCGCGTGATGCGCTTTTGCAGCCTCGGCAGCGGCAGCGGAGGCAACTCAACCCTGATTGAGGCCAGCCAGGGCATCACGAGCACGCGGTTGCTCGTCGATGCCGGCTTCAGCGTCCGCGAACTCGTCAAACGCCTCGCCCGCGCCGGYAGCGCGCCCGAGGATGTCGACGCCGTCTTCATCACTCACGAGCACGGCGACCACATCGGTTGCGCACTCGCCTTCGCGATGCGCTACCGCATCCCGCTGGTCATGAGCCGTGGCACCTGGCGGGCGGTTGGCAGCGCCGACTTCGATCCCGCTTTGCTGCGCATCGCCAGGGGCGGCGAGGCCATGGAACTGGGCGATATGGCGTTGCGGCCGTTCACGGTGCCCCATGACGCCAATGAGCCGCTGCAACTGGTGCTGAACGACGGCGCGCTGCGCTTGGGACTGGTCACCGACCTGGGCTGCGCACCAGCAAGCGTGGCCGAAGCGCTGGCTGGCTGCCAGGCGCTGCTGCTGGAATGCAACCACGACGAGGGCATGCTGCGCACCGGGCCGTATCACCCGGCGTTGAAAAAGCGCATTCTGGGCAGCCACGGCCATCTGTCGAATGCCGCGGCGGCCGATCTGCTGGCTCGCTGCCTGCATACCGGTTTGAAGACTKTGGCCGCAGCCCATCTCAGCGAACACAACAACACGCCCGAACTGGCGCGCGCCGCGTTGGCCGAAATTCTCGGCGAGGTGGAATCAGATATTCGCATTGCCCATCCAACCCTGGGTTTGGACTGGGTGGCGCTGAACTG
>NZ_JBFUMO010000351.1:0-6228 GCF_054049355.1 Roseateles sp. P5_E11
GCCACGCACCGATGACGCTGGAGCCGGCGGCACTGATCCATGAGGTCTGGCTGAAGAGTGCGGGCCGCGAAGCCGCGCAGCACCGCGCGCAGTTCTTCGCCCACGCCAGCAAGGTCATGCGCAGCGTCATCATCGACCACGTTCGCGAGCGCCACGCCGACAAGCGCGGCGGCGGGCAGGCCGAGGTGACGCTGTCGACGGCCGCGCTGGAGCAGATCGCACCGCCCGATGTGCTCAAGCTCGACGACGTGCTGCAGATGCTGGAGCGCGCCGACGGCCGCGCCCACCAGGTCGTCGAGATGCGCTTCTTCGGCGGCCTGGAGCTGGAGGAGATCGCCGAGCTGCTGGGCGTTTCGGTGCCGACGATCAAGCGCGACTGGCGTAAAGCGCGGGCCTTCTTGTTCGACGCGTTGCAGGCGTGAAATGAAACCCCTCGTCCGGTCGCGCCTCGCTGAACGCGGGCCATCCCAGCCGGCCTTGCAGGCCGCGCAGCCGGCAGAGCCGCTGCTCTTCGGCAGGCACGACAAGTCCACTGGACTTGCCGTGTCCAGCCTCAGCCCCCGTGGGGACGGCGATGCTCGCGGCATCAAGCCGCGAGCACATCGCCTGACGGGCCGGCTTGGGAGCGGCCCGGCGCTCGGCCCGATTTGCCGCCGCGGCCAGTTGACGTGAACACCACTGACCGGGCCGGCGCGCTCGCCGCCTTCGATGAATGGCAGGACGCGACGCCGGCCGAACGTGAAGCCCTGCTGGCCGAGTTGCCACCGGCACAACGGGAGCAGCTGGAGGCCCTCATCAACGCTGACCGCGTGGCCGAAGAGCGCGGCTTTCTGGCCAAGCCGGCGCAAGTACCGGGCGCTCCCGAACTGGCCGGCCAGGTGCTGGGCGCGTGGACCCTCGTCGCGCCGCTGGGCAGCGGCGGCATGGGCGAAGTCTGGCGAGCGCGGCGCAGCGACG
This sequence comes from Roseateles sp. P5_E11, assembly GCF_054049355.1. Lineage (NCBI taxonomy): Bacteria > Pseudomonadati > Pseudomonadota > Betaproteobacteria > Burkholderiales > Sphaerotilaceae > Roseateles > Roseateles sp. P5_E11. The sequence goes on from NZ_JBFUMO010000351.1 coordinate 958, forward strand.
GTGCACACCAGGGCGAGGCGGCGATCAAGCTGCTGCACAGCCCGTGGCGCGGCGAAGGGAACCAGGCGCGCTTTCGCCGCGAGGGCGAGCTGCTGTCGCGGTTGACCCATCCACACATTGCCCGCCTGCTGGACATCGGCGACGCCCTGGTCGGCGCGACGCGCACGCGCTACCTGGTGCTGGAGCTGGTGGAGGGCGAGCGCATCGATCGCTGGTGCGAGCTGCAGAACCTTCATGTGAACGAGCGGCTGCGGCTCTTTCTGCAGGTGTGCGACGCGGTGGCTCATGCGCATGCGCGCCTGGTCGTGCACCGCGATCTCAAGCCGGGCAACATCCTTGTCACCGCGGACGGCCAGGTGAAGCTGCTGGACTTCGGTGTCGCCAAGCTGCTTGTTGATGACACCGGCGCRGAGCTGACTGCGCAACTGCCTGCGGGCCTGACGCCTGAGTACGCCGCGCCTGAGCAGCTGCGCGGCGAGCCCGTCAGCACCGCCACCGATGTGTTTGCGCTGGGCCGCCTGCTGTGCCTGCTGCTGACCGGCCAGCGTGAGCCTGCGGCCACACTGCGCGGCGACCTCGCCCTGATCGTCGGCCGCGCGCTGAAGGAGCGCCCCGACGAGCGCTATGCCGGCGCCAGCGCACTGGCCGACGACGTGCGCCGCCATCTCGAGCACCGCCCCATCCTCGCGCGGCCCGACTCGCTGGCCTACAGAAGCGCCAAATTCGCGCGCCGCTACCGGCTGCAGTTGGTCGCGCTGAGCCTGGTGCTGGCCAGCCTGCTGGCCGGCATGGCCACCACCGCCTGGCAATGGCGCGAGGCCGCGCGAGAAGCCGAACGCACGCGGCGCGTGCAAAGCGTGCTGACCGAGCTGCTCGCCGGCCTCAGCCCCGACGCCTCCGGCAGCGCGACGGTGCCGATGATCGAGCTGCTCAGGCGCAGCTGGGCCGAAGCCAAGCGACGGCTGGGCGATGACCCGGCCATGCTGGCCGAAGTGGCCCGGCCACTGGGGCTGCTGCTGAACCAATCCGGCGACATGCCCCTGGCGGCCGAAGCGCTGTCGCTCGCACACGCCCAGCTGCAGGGCCGCGGCGAGACGGGCCGCGATGTCGCCTTCGAGCTGGCCAATGCCCGCAGCCGCCTGGGGCAGATCGACGATGCGCGCGCGCTGCTGATGGGGTTGGTGCCTGCGGCGCCGGCGCAGGACGACGCGGTGGCCTTGTCCGCCCTCGCCCATCTCGGCGAGATGTCCATGGAGGCCGGCCGCCTCGACGAGGCGCAGTCGCTGCTGACGCGGGCCGAGCAAGGGGTTCGCGAGCGTTTCGGCACGCGCCATGAGCGCTATCGGCGCGTGGCCGATGCGATGTCCAGCCTCGCCCGGGCCCAGGGGCGCTGGGACGATGCGCGGCGCTGGCTGCAAGCCCTCGTCGATGCCAGCGAAGGCGCGGGGCGGCTGATCGCCGCCCAGGCCCGGATGGCCGTCGCGACGATGGAGGTCGAACTGGGGCACCACGTCGCCGCCCTGCCCCTGCTGCGCGCCAGCGTGCAGGAGCTGCAGGAAGTGCTGGGACCGGCCGACCTCAACACCGTCTCGACGCGCACCTGGCTGGCCACCGCGCTGTTCCACGCCGGCCGACCCGACGAGGCGGCGCGCGAAGCGGAGCTGGCGTTGGCGCAGGCCCGCCGCGGCGGCGAAGCCCAGGCGACCGCCGTCGTGGGGCTGGTGGCAGCACGCCAGCAAATGCGCCGTGGCGAGCCGGCCGTGGCCGAGGCGCGGATGCGCCCGCTGCTGTCCACGCTGGAAGAGGCAGGACACCCGGCGGCGGAGCGCGCACGCGCGCTGCTCGGCGAGGCGGCGCTGCGCCAGGGGCGCACGGCCGAGGCCGTCGTGATGCTGACGCAGGCCGAGGCCGCCCAGCGCACGCGGCTGGGGTTGCAGGACACCGATCGCTGGCCGACGCTGGCGCTGCTGGGGCTGGCCCATGAAAGCGCCGGCCGCATCGAGCCGGCTCGCGCCGCCTATCACGAGGCCCTGGCGCTTGCCGAGGCCGGCCTGCCGCCGGGCCATCCGGACCGCCTGCGGCTGAGGGCGCTCGTCGCGCTCGGAGACGGCCGCGACGCGCGCGACGCGCTGGATGCCTACGCTGGTGCGCTGGCCGACCGTGTTGACGCCGCGGTCATGCGCACCCGGCTGTCGCAATTGCTATCGTCCACATCCCACCCGGCGCCGCCGGGCCTGGCCCTGCTGGACTTCTGACGGAGGACTGCGATGAAACTTCTCGACTCGATGCTGGCCACTGCCTGCCTGGGCGCCGCGCTCGCGGCGCACGCCGCTGATGTGGCACCGGCCACCGGCACCCCGTCGGCCAAGGCCACCAGTTCACCGGCAGTCAAGGCTGCCACCCCGCCCGGCGGCGCGCCCGTCGCCGGTGGCAGCGGTGGTGGCACCGCGACCGATGGCAGCAACACCGGCACCCAGGTCAAGCCCAAGCTGCCCAAGTGCCCCGACCCGGCCAACACCGCCTGCCCGGCGGTGAAGGTGCCAGTCAGCAAGTAGTGGCCGCGGAGTTGCGGGCCGAGCGCCGGGCCGCCCCCTAGCCGGCCCGCCCTTGGCGATGTGCTTGCGGCTCGATGCCGCAAGCATCGTCGTCCCCTCGGGGGACCGGTCACGTCGCCCGCGTTCAGCGCGGCGGGCGTGGACGAGGGGCCCCGTTTCAGCCCTTCGTCACCACCAGGGTGACCTCGTACTTGCCGCCATCTCCCACGATGGTCAGCGTCTTGCTCTTGGGGCCGGCGGCCACGTCGAGCAGGTTGGTGCTGAGCACGAACTCCTGGGTCGTGCCGACGCGGTCGTCGAAGTTGGGGAAGCCGGTGGGAATGCCGAGCGCGCCGTGGATGTCGGCCTTCAGCTTGCTCACGCGCTGAGCCCGTGTCATGCCGGCAGAGGCCGCCAACGAGCTGACGACGGCGCCCTTGGTCAGCTCGCGCGCCGTGCCGGGCTTGCCATCGTCATGCTCCATCATCGACACGAGGATGACGGCATTGGCCGGGTTGGCGATCGCCTTGGCCTGGCCCGACGGGCCCCAGGCGTTGCGGCGCCAGATGATGAAGGGCATGTCGCTCGGGTTGATGCCCGGCTGCAGCGGCTGGGTGCTGCGGGATTCGCCCTCGTCGACGTCGCCCCACGGGCCGTAGAGCGTGACTTCGGCGTTGGGCAGGATCGGGTTGGTCAGGTCGACGGCGGTGACGAGCACATAGGGCTCGTCCGAGCCGACCTCGTCGGTCTCGATCTTGCATTTGATGCTCTTCAGGGCGATGGTGACGGGCAATGCGGCCATGATGGTTCTCCGATAGAGGTGGGGCCCGGCAACACGCCGGGCCTGTCATCAAGGACGCAAGTGCGGCCCGCCAGGGATCACACGCGCGATGTGAAAACTACCGCCGGGATAGCCCCCAGGGCCTGCTGACAGCCGGTGACATAACCGGCGCCGACGATGGCTTCATTCATCACCCAACGGAGACCACCATGCAACCCGACTGCCTCATCCTCTACGTGCACAGCCCTGCCGAGAGCGTGCTCTTCTATCGCTCGCTGCTGGGCCGTGAACCCGTCGAGCAGAGCCCCAACTTCGCGATGTTCATGCTCAATGACAAGACCATGCTCGGCCTCTGGGCCGCGCATGACGTGCAACCGGGCAGCGGCCAGCGCGGCGGCGGCGCCGAGATCGGCATCACGGTCGGCACGGACAACGAAGTCAATGCCGCCGTCGCCGCCTGGAAGGCCTCGGGCTGGCCGGTGCTGCAGGTGCCGACGGCGATGGACTTCGGCTTCACGGCAGTCACCGCGGACCCGGACGGCCACCGGGTGCGGGTGTTCAGGCCGACGCAGGGTTGAGCAGCCCCTCAGTCGCGCGCCGCAGACGGCGCGACGGCGGCGCCCTCGATGCGGTGGCGTTCCAACGACCTCGCGACGAAGCCTGAGGCCTTGGCCTGTTCCACGAAGGCGGCGAGAAAATGCGCACCGACCGCCTTGCCCCTGGCCATGCCCATGGCCTGGTTGATGACCATGAAGCGCCCGGGCAAGAGCCTCAGGCCCGGCAAGCGCTTGGCGTCGGCTTCCAACTGCTGCTTCACACCGGCGGCCACGTCGAGCTGGTGCGCCAGGAAAAAGCTGACCACCTCGGGTGAGGTCGGTGCGCGCTCGATCGTCGCCGCCTTGAGTTCGCGTGTCAGGTAGAGGTCGTAGGCGCTGCGTGCGCCGACGGCGACACGCGTGCCTGCGCGATCCACGTCCTCGTTGGCCTGCAGCGGCGAATCGTTGCGCACGAGGTAGGCGCCCTCGATCTGCACGTAAGCAGCCGAATAGGCGGTGGACGCGGCCCGCGCGGGATCGATGGCGAAGAAGCCCACGTCCACGCGGCCGGTGGCCAGAGCATCCACCGCTTCGCCCGCGGACTTCACCACCATCAACTCAGCCTGGACGCCCAGCTGCCGTGCCAGCTCACGCGCCAGGTCGACCGACACACCCGAGGCTTCGCCGGTGCTGGGGTCGCGGTTCGCCAGGATGGGATTGCCCAGATTGATGACGGCGCGCAGCCGGCTGGTGGGTGCCAGTTGGGCGATTGCTTCGGGAGCGGGTGTTGGCATGGCGGCGCACGCGGCAAGAATGGGCAGGAGCAGGATGCACAACGCATTCAGCGCGCGACGGTCCACAGCAGTTGAGGTGTTGATGCCTGCGCTCATGGCTGGCTAGCCTACACGTCAGCGACGCTGGGGTTTGTTCTATCTGGCACCCTCGCCTGGCGCCCCCAATTCCGCTCCATGTTCTTCTTCATGCACCCCAGGCCCGTCGTGGACCGTCGGCCCGTGGCGGAGCAATCCGTCCAGGTGAAGGCGCCGACGCTGCCGGCGTTGACCGCGCTGGCCAAAGCACCGTGGGGCGAAGCGCCGCGCCAGGTCAGTGCTGACGAGCCCGCCTCGCTTCAGCGCGTGCGCCGCGGCTTGCTCTTGCCGCGCAGCTGAGCGCCGGCGCTGGCGTTGCCGCGCGTCGCCGGCTTGTCGGCGGCTGGCTTGGCGGGTTTGACCAGGCCGGTCGCCGCAGACACGGCCACGGTCTGGTACTCGGCGGCGTATTGCTTGCGCATGCGCACCATCTCGCGCTGGTACTTGCCGGYGAGCTGCTGCTTCTTCGTGTCTGACAGCAGGCGGCCGGCGACGTGGAAGAACTTGGACTCCTCTTCTTTCAGGTGGTGGCGCACCTTGAAGCTGAGTTC
>NZ_JBFUMO010000352.1:0-6189 GCF_054049355.1 Roseateles sp. P5_E11
CCGCCCTCCCCTTGCGGTTCGGACGGCGTGACCGCCATTCCTCTGGGCCGAGCATCACTGCCCGGCTCGGTGCCACCTACCCGCCAGCTCTGCGAGCCGCATCAACGCTGGCCTACTTGGTGTTGCTGCGCGTAGAGATTGCCCGTTTCACCTCTGTCGGGCAGAGCCCGACAGAGGTGCTATTCGGTTGGCGCTTTCGCGCCATGGTGCGGGGCTTTCGCCCCACCCCACACCAGCTTTCGCTGGCGCCTCATAGACCACCCATCGGGGTGTCCCAACAGAACTCGTCTCTGTTGCTCTGATCCTCGGCTTTCGCCGGGCAGCCGTTAGCTGCTACGCCGCTCTATGCAGTCCGGACCTTCCTCCAGGGCCATGTTTCCATGCTTGCCCCAGCGGCGGTCTGGCTTGCTTCACGGGAGCGAGTATCGCAGGCGCGGGCATGTGGTTTGCCTGAGGCCACGTCCACTACCGAGATTCCGTCATGACTTCACCCGTGAGAACCGGCCAGGCGCAGATCATGGGCCGCCAGGAGTTCGGCGAGCGCTTCCGGCAACGCTTCGTCGACCCGGCCTACGGTGCCGAGCGCGACGCATTGGGTCGGCTGGAGCAGATTGCCTGGGAGGCCTTCGAGGAAGGCCGCAAGGCCCCGATCACCGTCAAGGCCGGTGCGGGCTTTGCCGATCCCGACTACGACCTATCGCGCGAATGGCGCGACCTGCACCTGCGGCTGAAGGAGGCTCAGGACGCCTGGGCCAGCTCATCATCGCGCGTCCTCGTCATCAACGCCTCGCCGCGCAACGACGGCAGCTGCCCCGGTGAGATGTCCAAGACCTGGCGCATGACACAGATCGCCCGCGCCGCCTGCGAGGCCGAAGGCATGGCCGTGGAAGTGCTGGACCTGAGCCGGTTGACGTCGGATTACGACCGCCACATCCACCCCTGCAAGGGCTGCGTGTCCACCGCGATGCCACTGTGCCACTGGCCCTGCAGCTGCTACCCCAACCACGCCACCGGGCAGACCAATGACTGGATGGCCGAGATCTACGAGCATTGGGTGCGCGCCCACGGCGTGCTGCTGTTGACGCCGGTGCACTGGTACCAGGCCACCAGCCCGCTGAAACTGATGATGGACCGCCTCGTTTGCGCCGACGGCGGCAACCCCGACCCGACCTCCACCCAGGGCAAGAAGCCCGAACTGGCGCGCGAGATGGAGCTCAAGGGCTGGGGCTACCCCAAGCACCTCGCTGGTCGCGTCTACGGCCTCGTCGTGCACGGCGACGTCGCCGGCATCGACGGCACGCGTCGTGCGCTGTCGGACTGGCTGGACTGGATGGGCCTGGTCGACGCCGGATTCGGCGCGCGCTTGGACCGCTACATCGGCTACTACGAGCCCTATGCAACCAGCCATGACGCTCTGGACAAGGACACCGACGTGCAGGAAGAGGTCAAGCGAGCCGCGCGCGCGGTGGCGCTCAGCGTTGGCCTGATGCGCGACGGGCACATAAAGCATGGCGACGAAGGCCTGCCCAAGCCACGCACCAAGTGAGCTGGCACACTGCTCCGATTCGCAGAAACGGAGCCCTCGATGAAAGCCGCCAGCATCCTCGACACCATCGGCAACACGCCGCACATCCGCCTGCAGCGCCTGTTCAGCGGCGCCGAGGTGTGGGTCAAGTCCGAGCGCAGCAACCCGGGCGGCTCCATCAAGGACCGCATCGCGCTGTCGATGATCGAGGACGCCGAAGCGCAGGGCCTGCTCAAGCCCGGCGGCACCATCATCGAGCCGACCTCGGGCAACACCGGCGTCGGGCTGGCCATGGTGGCAGCGGTGAAGGGCTACAAGCTCATCCTCGTCATGCCGGACAGCATGAGCATCGAGCGCCGCYGCCTGATGCTGGCGTATGGCGCGAGCTTTGACCTGACGCCGCGCGAGAAGGGCATGAAGGGCGCCATCGCCCGCGCCCGCGAGCTGCTGGAGCAGCACCCCGGCTCCTGGATGCCGCAGCAGTTCGAGAACGCCGCCAACCCGGCCATCCACGTCAAGGCAACGGCACAGGAAATCCTGCGCGACTTCCCTGAAGGCCTGGACGCGCTGATCACCGGCGTCGGCACCGGCGGCCACATCACCGGCTGCGCTCAGGTGCTCAAGGCCGCCTGGCCCCAACTCAAGGTCTACGCGGTGGAACCCAGCGCTTCACCGGTCATCAGCGGCGGCCAGCCCAGCCCGCACCCCATCCAGGGCATCGGCGCGGGCTTCATCCCGGCGGTGCTGGACACGGCGCTGCTGGACGGCGTCATCCAGGTCGAGGCCGAGGCCGCACGCGAATACGCCCGCCGCTGCGCCCGCGAGGAAGGCCTGCTCGTGGGTATCTCCAGCGGCGCGACGCTCGCGGCCATTGCGCAGAAGCTGCCCGAGCTGCCCGCGAATGCACGTGTGCTCGGCTTCAACTACGACACCGGCGAGCGCTACCTCTCGGTCGACGGCTTCCTGCCACAGACCTGAGCGCAGCGCCTCACTCGCCGGCGCCGACGTCGTCGTCGACGGCGCCCTCGTTGTCCTTGCGCGCCTGCCTGGCCAGTTCGGCCTTCAGCGGCTTCAGCGAATCGATCAGCGTCTCAGGCGGCTGCGGCGACACGAGGCGCAGCGCCGGCGGCGGCAGGCTGGCCAGATAGGGCGGGCCGAAGACGTATTGCTGTTCCTGGCGGCTGCCCACCTGCAGGCCCAGGAAGAGCAGCAGCAGGGCCGCAATGCCGCCGTTCAGGATGCGCCGCGCGCCCGGCCAGACCAGGCCGGCATGCCAGGCAACCAACGCCGCAGCGGCCACCGGCGTGGCCAGCGACTCCACCACCATCAGGCGCGGCCACGAGAAGGCATAGGCCACTGCCGGCAGCAGCCACTCCAGCACCTGCAGCGTGACGATGACGACCAGGGCACGGCGCAGATGCGTCGTGAACGGGAAGCGATGATGAAAGAGCTGGCTGGCCAGCGACCACAGCCCGGCCCAGCCGAGTACGAAGGCCAGCGGCCCGAGCAACGGCGAGGCGTAATCGATCCAGCGCGCGTCCGGGTCGACGGCGCTCCAGCGGTCCAGCCACTGGAAGAACACCAGAGAAAGCAGCAGCAGCGGCAGCAGAGCCCAGTGGCGCACCGGATGGATCACCATCAAATGCTCGGGCGCCAGCGCGTCGGCGCTGGTGCGCAGGCGCAGCGAGCAGCTCGCGAGTTGGAAGGCGCCGCCTTCGGGCAGCGTGGCCTCCTCGCCCGCGGCCAGGCGCTTGCCGGCGACGCTGCCGCCATTGCGGCTGTCCAGCAGCCTGAGATTGACACCCCCGCCGGGGGCGAGTTGCAGCTCGGCATGTTCCGCGGCGAGGTGGCCGTCGTCCAGCACGATGTCGCAGGCCGGCGAGCGGCCGATGCGCACCGGCCAGTGCGTCACGCGCTGCACCAGGGTCGCGCGGCCGTCGCGGCCCAGCAGTTCGACGACTGCGGCGTCAGGGATGGCAGGCATCACTTGGCTTTGCTGTTCGTCCACGCGAAGCCCTCCAGGTAATGCGCCGCCAGCTTGAGCGCGTTGTCGAAGCTGATGCCGCGGGCGTCGAAGCGGCCCAGGGCGCCTTCGGTGGGTGAGTCCACCGTCGTCACGAGCACGCTGAGGTCGTGCAGGCCGTCCAGCTTGCGGTAGGCGCGCAGGCAAACGACGGCTCGCAGCGGTAGTCCATCACGATCGACGAACTGCTCCTTGCAGTACGGCGCGGTGCGCGACTTGTCGGCGCTCCCCAGGCGCTCGTTGCGAAAGCTCCCCGTGTACTGGCGCGCAAAGCGCAGCGCCCCGAGCTTGCTGCCGTCATAGGCCTCATGGGACATGTCCAGCCAGCCCGTCTGCAGATTGCCGCTGACGAAGAGGGCGTGGTCCATGCGGCACTGCGAGCGTTCGAAGTCCAGGCCCTTGGTATCGGCCGAGGTGCCCCGCCCCCAGCAGCGCATGAAGTCCTGCTTGGGCACGGGCAGGCGGTAGCGGTCGTGATTGGCGCTCTCCCACGGTGCGGCCAGGAAGCGCGTGACGAGCTCGTCCTGGTAGCGCGTCAACTGGTCGCGCAGCCGGCCCCAGGCCGCCGTGCGGATGGGTTTGGCGGCGAGGCTGCGCTTGACCAGGCTCTCGGCGAACTCGCCGGGCACGAGGAAGCTGACCTGTTGGGCGAACAGCAGCGTCGACACGTTGACGCCGACGACCAGGCCGTCCTCGTCCAGCACCGGGCCGCCGCTCATGCCGGGGTTGATGCCGCCGGCGTAATAGATCAGCGGGTCGAAGCTGCGCTCCACCAGGCCGTTGTAATTGCCCTCGACGACGGCGAAGGCCACGTCGTGCGGGTTGCCCATGGAGTAGATGCGCTCGCCCTTGGCCAGCGGCTGGTTCTGCGGGCGGAAGGTCAGCGCGCCGCGGCCCTTGAGCCCACCGCCCTTGCCGTCGTCGACGGCGCGCAGCAGCGCCAAGTCACGACGGGCGTCGAAGTCCAGCAGCTCCAGCGCCCCGCCCTGGCCGTCGGTCGTCGCGTAACGCAGCCGGTAGCTGTCGGGCTCCAGCGCGAACTGGCTGATGACGTGGTAGTTCGTGACGACATGGCCGTCATCGCTGACGAGGAAGCCCGAGCCGACCGAGGCCTGGCTGTCCTGGGTCTTGAGCAGCGTGCGGATCTGCAGCAGCTGGCCCTTGCTGCGCTCATACAGGCGCCGGGCGCTGGCGGACACGGTGGGGGGCTGCGCCTGTGGCTGCTGCGGGTTGGGCGCGGTGGCGGGCGCGGGCGGCGGCGATTGCGCAGCAGCGGCAAGGGCCAGGCCGGCGAACGCCGCACCCAGCAGGGACTTCAGACAGGACTTCAGCAAGCAGGACCTCCGGTGGAGGCCGCCGATGCTAGCCGCTTTGCGCACGACAGCCGCTCGTCACCGCGCAAGGCCCGTGAAGCATTCCGAATCATCCGTGGCCGAAGCGGACCTGGTTGGGCTGTTTGGCCGGCTGCAGCTGGAAGGCTTGGGGATGCTTGCGGAAGAGCTTGGTCGACGCTGCCGTCTTGGGCAGCAGGCCGGCCTCTTTCAGCGCCTTGGCCGCCACGCCGAGGTCATGCCATTGGCCATCGRCCAGCCTGGGCAGCAGGGCCAGGATGGCATTGATCTCCCGAGCGGCGGCAACGTTGGCGTCAACCGGGGCGGGTGYCGCGGCCGGCTTGGGTGCAGGCGCCGGCGCAGCCTTCGGCGCAGGTGCAGGTGCCGGCGTTGGCTTCGCCGCCGGCGCAGGGGCCGGGGCCGCGGCCTTGGCCGGCGCGGCTCTCTTCGCGGCTGGCCGGGGAGACGCGATCTTCCTCGCCGGCTGGCGCTTGGCCGAAGGCTTGCCGCTGTCATGGGCCAGCTCGTTGAACTGGTCGTAGATGGCGATCACACCGTCGCCCGTCTTGCCATGTTGGCCAAAGCCGCGCAGCCAGGCGCCCTTCTCGCGCAGGCGCAGCACCAGCGGTGCAAAGTCGCTGTCCGACGACACCAGCACGATGACGTCGGGCTTCTCGGTGATGGCCAGTTCCATCGCGTCGACGGCCATGGCGATGTCGGTCGAGTTCTTGCCAATGGCGAGATTGACGATGGCGCGCAGGCCCAGGCGCTTCAGGAAGGACTGGTGGGTCTGCGCCTGCTCGGCGTTGCAGTAGGCGCGGCGGATGTGGACGGCTTCATAGTCCTTGAAGGCCATCTGCAGGGCCTGCTCGATGACGTCGGTGGCGACGTTGTCGAAGTCGACGAGAAAAGCAACTTTCTTCATGCGATGAGTTTCCAGTTCAGGGTTTCGCCGCCGCGCAGGGGCTTCAACTGCGCTTCACCGAAGGGCACGGCGCTGGGCAGGGTCCAGGGCTCGCGCTTCAGGGTGACGGTGCCGGTGTTGCGCGGCAGTCCATAGAAGTCGGGGCCATGGTGGCCGGCAAATCCATCGAGCTTGTCGAGCGCACCAATGCCTTCGAAGGCCTCGGCATACAGCTCCAGCGCCGAGATGGCCGTGAAGCAGCCGGCGCCGCAAACCGAGTTTTCCTTCAGCTGCGCCGCGTGAGGGGCGCTGTCGGTGCCGAGGAAGAACTTCGGCAGGCCCGAGGCTACAGCCTTCAGCAGGGCCTGGCGGTGCTCCTCGCGCTTCAGCACGGGCAGGCAGTAGT
>NZ_JBFUMO010000353.1:0-6169 GCF_054049355.1 Roseateles sp. P5_E11
ATCCTGCTGTGGCCGCGGCTGTGGGATGCCATCTTCGACCCCGTCATGGGCGTGCTGGCCGACCGCACCGAGACGCGCTGGGGCAAGTTCCGCCCCTGGGTGCTGTGGACCTCGGTGCCCTGGGCCGTCGTCATGGTGCTGGCCTACACGTCACCCGACCCGGCCTGGGGCTGGAGCACCGGCATGGTGGTGGCCTATGCGGGCATCACCAACACGCTGCTGATGACGCTGTACTCGATGAACAACATGCCCTACTCGGCCCTGGGCGGCGTCATGACGGCGGACCTGAACGAGCGCACCAAGCTCAACTCCTACCGCTTCGTGTCGGTCAACGTCGCGCAGTTCGTCGTCGGCGGCTTCACGCTGCCGCTGGTGGCCAAGTTCGCGCAAGGCGCCGACCGCGCCCACGGCTGGCAGGTCACGATGACGATCTGGGCCGCGGCCTGCCTGCTGCTCTTCATGGTCACCTTCTTCACGACCAAGGAGCGCATCAAGCCCATCGCGCAGGCCAAGTCCTCGCCCAGGCAGGATTTCAGCGACCTGCTGAAGAACGGCCCGTGGATCGCGCTGGTGGCCTACACGCTCTTCCACTTTGCGCTGCTGGCGCTGCGCGGCGGCGCCCACTACAACTACTACCACCACTACGCCGACAAGGCCGCCATGTTCGACTTCGTTGCAGCCCTGGGCCTGACGACGCCCGACGCGGCAGGCACTGGCAGCCTGGCCGACAGCCTGGGCTACATCGTGCACGGCACGCGCGACGGCCTGGCCCAGTCCAACACGGCCGACGTGTTCAACAGCATCGTCAACATGGTGGGCACAGGCACCACCATCGTCGTCATCATGCTGTCGGTGGGCCTGTCCGCGCGCTTCGGCAAACGCACGGTCGCCATCACCTGCTTCGCRCTGTCGACGCTGACTGCCTCCGCCCTCTACCTGCTGCCGCCCACCGCTACCTGGGGCATGGTGGGCCTGGCCTTCCTGGGCTCCGTCGTCTATGCGCCGACCTGCGCCGTCATGTGGGCCATGTATGCCGACGCGGCGGACTACTCAGAGTGGCAGACCGGCCGGCGCTTCACCGGCATGGTCTTCGCCACCATCGGCTTCTCGCTGAAGGCAGGCCTGGCCATCGGTTCGGCGGCCCTGCTGTGGATCCTGGCCGGCTTCTTCGGCTACGACACCCAGCAAGCTTCGGCGCCCAATGCCATTGAGGGCTACCGCTTCATGTCCAGCATCTTTGTCGGCCTGCTGTTTGCGGCCTGCACAGTCTGCATGCTCGCCAACAAGCTGACCAAGCAGACCACGCTGACGATGGCCGACGAGCTGGCCCAGCGCCGCCAGAAGGCCGGTGCCGGCCCTGATGACGACGGCCCGGCCAATGCCGTACCGGCCACCGCCTGACCTCTTTCACCACCCTTCCCTGATCCCGCAGTAAGGACCCGCCATGAGCACCGCCTATTCCGACCTCCCCACCGTCCCCTACGAAGGCCCCCAGTCCACCAACCCGCTGGCCTACCACTGGTATGACGCCAAGCGCGTCGTGATGGGCAAGACGCTGGCCGAGCACCTGCGACCGGCCGTCTGCTACTGGCACAACTTCTGCTGGAAGGGCGAGGACATCTTCGGCCTGGGCGCCACCGCCCATCAACGCAACTGGTTCGCCGAGGCTGACGCCGTCGCGGCCGCCAAGATCAAACTGGATGCCGCCTTCGACCTCTTCGGCAAGCTCGGCCTGCCCTACTGGTGTTTCCATGACCGCGACGTGGCCCCCGAAGGCGCGACGCTGGCTGAGTCCAACCGCATCCTCGACGGCCTGCTCGAAGCCGCCGCCAAGAAGATGCAGGACCAGAAGATCGGCCTGCTCTGGGGCACGGCCAACCTGTTTTCCAACCCGCGCTTCATGAGCGGCGCGGCCACCAACCCCGACCCCGAGGTCTTCGCCTACGCCGCAGCGCAAGTGAAGCACGTGCTCGAGTGGACGAATCGCCTGGGCGGCCAGAACTACGTGCTGTGGGGCGGCCGTGAAGGCTACGAGACCTTGCTGAACACCGACCTCAAGCGCGAGCTGGCGCAGTACGGCCGCTTCCTCAGCGCCGTCGTCGAGCACAAGCACAAGATCGGCTTCAAGGGCGCCATCCTGATCGAGCCCAAGCCGCAGGAACCCACCAAGCACCAGTACGACTACGACAGCGCCACGGTCTACGGCTTCCTGAAGACCTATGGCCTGGAGAACGAGGTCAAGGTCAATCTGGAGGTGAACCACGCCACGCTGGCCGGTCACAGCTTCGAGCATGAAGTCGCCACTGCCTGCGCCCTGGGCATCTTCGGCTCCATCGACGCCAACCGCGGCGACGAGCAGCTGGGCTGGGACACCGACCAGTTCCCCAACAACCACGCGGCTCTGGTGCMGGCCATGCTGGAGATCATCCGCGCGGGCGGCTTCACGACCGGCGGCACCAACTTCGACGCCAAGGTGCGCCGCCAGTCCATCGACCCGACTGACCAGCTCGAAGGCCATATCGGCGGCATGGACACCATGGCCCGCGCCTTCCTGAGCGCGGCGGCGCTGTACGAGAGCGGTCAGCTGGAGAAGGCCGTGGGCGATCGCTATGCGGGCTGGAACGGCGAGCTGGGCCAGAAGATCCAGGCGGGCGCCAGCCTTGACGAGCTCGCTGCCGTAGTTCACGCGCAAGGCATCTCGCCGGTCGCTCGCTCAGGCCGCCAGGAGCGCCTGGAGAACGTCGTCAACGCTTTCGTTTAAGCATGTTTCTCGGCATCGACCTCGGCACCTCCGAGCTGAAACTGCTGCTGCTGGACGAGCAGCACCACATCGTCGCGACCACCGGCGTCGCGCTGACCGTGCAGCGTCCGCAGCCGCTGTGGAGCGAGCAGGACCCCGCTGCCTGGTGGGCCGCGCTCGATCAAGGCATGGCGCAACTCGGCCAGAGCCACGCATCCGCCCTCGCAAGGGTGCGCGGCATCGGCCTGTCGGGACAGATGCATGGGGCCGTCACGCTGGACGACGCCGACCGCGTGCTGCGGCCGGCCATCCTGTGGAACGACGGCCGCAGCGCCGCGCAATGCGCCGAGATGATGGCCGCCTGCCCCGAGCTGCCGGCCATCACCGGCAACCTGGCGATGCCGGGCTTCACGGCGCCGAAGCTCGCCTGGATGCGCCAGCACGAACCCGAGCTGTTCGCCCGCGTGGCCAAGGTGCTGCTGCCCAAGGACTGGTTGCGCCTTTGCTTGAGCGGCTCCTTTGTGAGCGAGATGAGTGACGCCGCCGGCACGCTGTGGCTGGACGTCGCTCGCCGCCGCTGGTCGCCCGAGGCGCTGGCGCTGACGGGGCTGAACGAGAGCCACATGCCGCGGCTGGTGGAAGGCAGCGACCCGAGCGCTGGCTTGAAGCACGAGTTGGCCGAACGCTGGGGCCTGCGCGCGGGCATCCCGATTGCGGGCGGTGGTGGCGACAACGCGGCCAGCGCCGTCGGCATGGGCGTCGTCAAGCCAGGCCAGGGCTTTCTGTCTCTCGGCACCTCGGGCGTCATCTTCCTGTGCAACGAGGCCTTCAGCCCCAACCCGGCGCGTGCAGTGCATGCTTTCTGCCATGCGCTGCCGAACACCTGGCACCAGATGAGCGTCATGCTCAGCGCGGCGAGTGCGCTGCGCTGGGTGACGCTGCTGCTCAAGGAATCGAGCGAGGCCGAACTGATCGCCAAGGTCGCCCAGCTCACACCGGCCCAGCGTGAACGCGCGCCCCTCTTCCTGCCGTACCTGAGCGGCGAACGCACACCGCACAACAACGCGAATGMGCAGGGCGTGTTCTTCGGCCTCGCGCATGAGCACGATGCCGCGGCCCTCGGCTACGCGGTGCTCGAAGGCGTGGGCTTTGGCCTGCTGGACGGCTGGCAGGCCTTGCAGGCCGGCGGCGGCAAGGCCGAGTCGCTGTGGCTGGTGGGCGGCGGCGCGCGCAGCGAGTGGTGGGCGAAGTTGCTCGCCTCGCTGCTGAACATCCGCCTCGTCAATGGCGTGGGTGCCGAAGCCGGCGGCGCGCTCGGTGCGGCGCGCCTGGCTTGGCTGGCCTGTGGCGGCAGCGTCGACGAGGTCTGCCGCACGCCCGAGATCGCCCGCGTGGCCGAGCCCGATGCCGCGCTGGCCGCCGAACTGCACCCGCGTTTTGAGCGCTTCCAGCGCCTGTATGGCGCGCTGCGGACCGAGTTCAGCTGAGCGTCACTGCCAGGCGGGCGGCTTCGCGCCATGCATCGCCGACACTGAAGCGCTCAGACAACTGATCTGCTCTCATCAGCACCAAGTCCTGCGCATGCGCCCCACCACCGCCTTCGCCGCCCTGCTCCTCGCCTTGCTCGCCGGATGCGGCGGCGGTGGGGGCGGTGCCGCCGAACAGCCCCCGGCCAGCACGCCGGCCCTGCTGACGCCCGAGCTGATCTGGCCCGAACCAGCCGCCATCACCTGGGGCACCACGCTCAGCGCCGCCCAGCTCAATGCCAAGGCCAGCGTGGCGGGCAGCTATGCCTACACGCCGGCCACCGGCAGCCGGCCCGAGGTGGGCAGCCAGACGCTTAGCCTGGTCTTCACGCCCCAGGACGCGACCCGCTACCGCAGCGTCACGCTCAGCCGCCCGCTGCGGGTCGACAAGGCCCGACCGGCGCTGCGCTGGGATGCACCCGGGGCCGTCGTCGTGCAGGGCGCCGCCGTGACGGCCGCTGCCCTGGGCACTGCACCCCGCGCCCTCTACGGCGTGCAAGGCACGGCCGACCCGGCCTCGTTCAGCCTGCTGGACGGCCGGCCGCTGAGCCAGGCCAGCGCCACACCGGGCAGCACTGTGCTGCGCGCCCGCTTCTTGCCGCAGGACACGGCCCACTACGAGCCCGGCTGGGTGCAGACCCTGCTGAGCGTCAAGCCCGCGGCAGCCACCGCGAGCGTTGACTTCGGCGCGGCGCGCCAGACCATCCAGGGCTTCGGCGGCTCGGCGGCCTGGTACTACACGCCCATGGCCGCCGCCCGCGCGGACGTGCTGTTCGGCACCCAGGGCGATGACGCCCTCGGCCTGAGCATCCTGCGCCTGCGCATCGCCCCCGCGGCCTGGGACGCCACCGCCCGGACCGCCGACACCGGCGCCTGGAGCGCCGAGATGGGCAATGCCGTCGCTGCCCAGGCGCGCGGAGCCCTGGTGTTCGCATCCGCCTGGACGCCGCCCGCCTCGATGAAGCTCGCCAATCCCGAGCGGCGCGACCCGCTGTGGAGCGGGCGGCTGGACCCGGCCGCCTACGCCGCCTATGCCGAGTACCTGAACGCCTACCTGCGCTACGCCACGAGCCGCGGCGTCAGCCTCTACGCGGTCTCGCCGCAGAACGAGCCCGACTGGGACCCGGCCGACTACGAGTCCTGCCTGTGGAATGCCGACGAGCTCAAGGCCTGGATCGCCAACCACGGCGCGGCGGCCGTGGCCGGCACGAAGACGCTGCTGATGGCGCCCGAGTCGCTGAACTTTTCCCCCGCCACCACCGAGGCTCTGCTGGCCGACCCCGCCGTGGCCGCGCGCATCGGCGTCCTCGGCGGCCATCTCTACGGCGGCGTGCCGCAGGCGGCCGAGGGCGCACAGGGCCGTCCCGTGTGGATGACCGAGCACTTCCTGGATTCGGTCAACAAGTCCGGCACGGCCACGGCCTGGGCCACCGGCATCGACGACGCCCTGGCCATCGCGCGCGAGGTGCACGAGGGCTTCACCCTCGGCCAGTACAACGCCTACGTGCACTGGTGGCTGGTGAACGCCAACGACGCCCAGCCCACCGGCCTCATCGACGCCGCCAACCGGCCCAACCACTTTGGCCTGGGGCTCAAGCACTACGCCTACTTCATCCGCCCCGGGCTGCAGCGCGTCGAGGCCACCGCCCAGCCGCTGCCGGGCGTGAGGCTGTCGGCCTACGCCTCGCCGGCCGGCGCCGCCAGCCCGCGCGCCGTACTGGTGCTGATCAACGACGGCAGCCAGCCGCAAACCCTGGACCTGGCCTTGGCCGGCCGCGCGGACAGCAGCTGGACGCCCTATGTCACGACCGCCACCGCCCGTTTCGAGCGGCAGGCGGCCTTGTCCGCCACGGCCGGGCGCCTGAGCCTGACGCTGCCGGCCAAAAGCCTCACCACCCTGGTC
>NZ_JBFUMO010000354.1:0-6150 GCF_054049355.1 Roseateles sp. P5_E11
GCACAGCGCAATGCAGTCGATGGCCACGGCGTGCCGGTGCGCCACTTCGGGATCGTGCTGCCGATGGCCGACTGGGAGGCGGCCGCCACGCGCCTGAAGGTGGCCGGCGTCGAGTTCGTGATCGAGCCCTACATCCGCTTCAAGGGCGAACCCGGCGAGCAGGCAACGATGTTCTTCCTCGACCCGTCAGGCAATGCGCTGGAGTTCAAGGCCTTTGCCGACATCGCGATGCTGTTCGCGAAGTAGTCGGTCGCCAATCGCCAGACAGGAGCAATCAATTGAAGATTCTGGTTCTTGCCCTCATCGCCGTTGCCAGCGCTTGCGCGGCTCAAGCGGACACGCTACAGAAGATCAAGACAACGGGATCCGTGACGATGGGCGTGCGCGAATCGTCGGGCGCCTTGTCGTACACCATCGGTGGCGGGAAGTACGTCGGTTTTCACATCGACTTGTGCCATCGCGCGCTGGCCGACATCCAGAAGCAGCTTGGACTCGCAAAGCTGGACATCAAGTACCAACCCGTGTCGTCGGCCAATCGGACGCCGCTGCTGCAAAACGGTACGGTCGACATCGAATGCGGCTCAACGACCAACAACGCCGCCCGCCAACAACAGGTCGCGTTTGCCCTCACCACTTATGTCGAGGAAATCCGCATCGCCGTGAAGGCGAACTCAGGCATTCAGTCGATCAGTCAGTTGAACGGCCGCAAGGTCGCGACGACCACCGGCACGACCAGCGTGCTGCTCCTACGCAAGCACCAAAAGGCCGCGGGCGTCGAGTTCCAGGAGATCTTCGGCAAGGACCACACCGACAGCATGCTCAATCTCGATTCCGGGCGTGCCGATGCCTTCGTGATGGACGCTCAAGTGCTGGCCGGCAACATTGCCAAGTCGCGCAATCCGGCCGATTTCAGAATCGTCGGCGAGGTGCTCGGCGTGGAGCCGATCGCGATCATGATCCGCAAGGACGATCTCGCCTTCAAGCAAAGCATCGACAACACGCTGCGAGGCCTGATGAAGAGCGGCGAGATTGCGCAGCTCTACGACAAGTGGTTCATGAAGCCGATCCCGCCCACCAACACCGCCGTCAATCTGCCGGCCTCTGAAGAGACAAAGGCCGCCTGGGTGAGTCCGACCGACAAGCCCGCTGAGGACTACGCGCGTCGGTGATTCGACTTACCCGGCTCCCGGGTCGGGGTTCACTTTTCCTGCTTCCATCCAAAAGCACCATGAACGAGCATTTCCGACCGGTTGCGCTAGAGCACGCCAGCCGCCTGATCAACCACGGCCCAACCGTGCTGGTGACCAGTGCGGACGGCGAGCGCCGCAATGTGATGGCTGCCGCTTGGTCAATGCCAGTTGAATTCACACCGCCGCGCGTTGCCGTCGTCATCGACAAGCGTACTCATACGCGCGAACTCGTCACGGCCAGCGGTGCGTTCGGCCTCTGCCTTCCGGGTGCGGCGCTGGTTGACCTGACCTACGCCGTCGGCAGTGCCAGCGGCCGCGATATCGACAAGTTCGCTCGCCACGGAATCGCCGCAAGAAAAGGTCCGGCATTCGGCGTGCCGCTGATCGAGTTGGGCTGCGCCGCCTGGCTTGAATGCCGACTGATTCGCGAACCGCATACCGAGGATGCCTACGACACCTGCTTCGCGGAGGTGGTTGCGGCCGCAGCCGACGAACGCATCTTCGCGAACGGACATTGGTTGTTTCGCGATGACAACGTGGCGCTGCAGACCATCCACCACCTCGGTGGCGRCAACTTCGTGCATGCCGGCGGCGTGCTGCACGCTCAACCGCTGTAGTCGCGGGCGGCGTCGCTGCCCCGGGTTCMAACGCCGTGTCTGGAGCCCATTGAATTCCCAACCTCAACCCGGATCAAATCATGAGCAAACCTGTTTACGTCCAGGAGTACCACGCGATCGTCGAGGTGCTGAACAAGTACAACGATGGCTGCAAGCAGGCCAAGAGCAGCATCATGAAGCCCGCCTTCAGCGACCAGGCAACCATCTTTGGCCTCGGCGCGGACGGCAAGCTGTCGGGTGGTGCAATTCAGAATTTGTTCGACGGGATCGACAGTTCCTTTCGTCCTTCGCCCGAAGCGCAAGCTGCGATCGTCAGAGTCGACATCGTCGGCACCGCCGCCAGCGCCCGCATCGACACCAATGACGTCTCCGGTTTTTGCTTCACCGATTTCTTCCATCTGCTGAAGGTCGATGGAAAGTGGATCGTGATCAGCAAGATCTACCACACGCACGTCGCCCCCTGAGCATCACGGAACCTGCTCGACCATCAGCGACTTGATGCGCCTCCAGCGAAATCACGTCTTGGAGCGGTTCCCCAGCTCAACGTCGAGCCGGTACTCGCGCCCGGCTTCGATATTGCGCACCAAGTCATCGGCCAACGGTTGACCATCAAGATGGATGCAAGCCGTGCCCGTGCGGCGCACCCGCAGCTTGAAGCGCGCACCGCGGAACTCGCGCTCGGCGTTGAGATGGTCCCAGCCGTCGGGCAGTTGCGGCCTCACTGACAGCCCCTGCGCGTGGCCACGCAGCCCGCACAAGCCTTCGATGACGCAGCGATAKGCCCAGGCCGCGGTGCCGGTGTTGAACAGCTGGCTGGAGCGGCCGGCCGTACGCGGGAACTGCTGGTGCGCGCCGCGGTAGTAGTTGGGGATGAAGACCGGCAACTGGCCGCGCTGCGAATAGTCGGCCTCGTCAGGGCCCGGAACCATTCGGCGCAGCGCGCTGTAGGCGCGGTCGCCCTCGCCGGCGTCGTACAGCGCATGCACGTAGAAGCTGGCGGCGTGGTTGTAGACCGCGCCGTTCTCGGCCGAGCCGGGGTGCTTCTGCGTGACGCGGCCCACATCGTCGCGCATGCCGGAGTAGGGCGGGTTGAACATGGCCATGCCGTGTGGCGTGTCGAGCTGGGCGTCGATGGCGGCCAGCATCTTCATGCGCTGCTCGCCGCTCGCGGCACCGCTGAGCATGGCCCAGGACTGCGGGTTGAGGTAGATGCGGCCCTCGGTGTCGGCGCTGACGCCGAAGACAACGCCGTCGTCCGTGATGCCGCGGGCGAACCAGTCGCCGTCCCACAGGTGGCGGTTGGCGGCGGCATTCAGTTCGTTGACCGCCGCCTGCCAATGCGCGGCTTGCTCGGCGCGGCCTGCGTCGGCGCAAATGCTGCTCCACAGCCGCATCGCATAGGCGGCCGCCACAGTGAGCCAGCCCGACACGCCACGGCCCTTGTAGCCCACCATGTTCATCGGGTCGCACCAGTCGCCCTGGGCGATGTAGCTCAGGCCGCGCGCGTCGCGGTCCTGCTGCAGCCAGGTCATGGCGGCGTCCAGCCGTTCGGCGACGGTGAGGTCGTTCACCACTACATCCAACAGCGCGAAGTCGCCCGCCTCGTCCAGGTAGGCCTGCAGGCACACAGGCAGCCAAACGCAGTGGTCGGTGTGCGGTACCTGGTTGATGTACTTCAGCTCGGCGCCTTCGATCAGCAGGATGCCGTCCGGCATCGAGCCGTTGGCGGCCTGTTGGCTCAGCGCGTGCAGCAGCGCTCCGCGCGTGACGCTCGGCGCGATATAGGCCATGCCGAGGTTGTCCTGCAGGTAGTTGCGCGTCTGCGGGTCGGTGCTGAGCCGGTTCACGTCGCCGTGATAGAAAACCTGGCGCGGCAGCCAGTGATTGACGAAGCGGTCGAAGTCGGCATCGGGTGTCTTGATGCGCRGGCAGCCGCGGCCGCTGTCGATGTAGTCGGCATAGGCGGCGTGGGCGCGGGCGAAGCCGGCTTCACTGAGGTAGGTCTCGCGCACGCTGGCGATCTCGGCGTCGTCCAGCGCAGGGCCAAACAGGAAGCGGTAGGTCTTGCTCTCATTGGGCCGCAGCGCCAGCCGGTACTGCATGGCAGCGGCGGGTGTCTCGTAGCGAGCGTCGCCGCCGGCCAGTTGCTCGGCCTGCAGCGCGCTGGGCCGGTGCAAGCCGCCTTCTCCTTCAAACGCGCCTTGGCTGGCTTCCCAGGCATCGGGCGGGCACTCGCAGAGGAAATAGGTCTTGTCCTTGAGCTGCAGGTTCTTGAAGTAGTCCGCCACCTTCTGGTAGGGCGTCACGCTGCTGGCCACGATGCCGCCCAGGTCGGCGCGCCACTCGGCCGACTGGTTCATCCACGACATGTAGCCGATGGGAAAGTAGGGCACGACGCTGATGCGCCGTGGCCGGCCCGAAAGGTTGGTGACGCGAGCCTCCCACAGCTCGACGACATCGTCGGTCGGCAGGCCTAACGCCATCTCCACGCGCAGGCCGAGGTGCTCCACCGTCCAGCTCAGGTCGTACCGGCCGACGACGAAGCTGAAGCTGTCGACCGGCGCACGCACCGGCTCATACGGCGCCGAGAACAGCTCGCCCGTGTCCTCGTCCTTCACGTAGACGAAGCGGCCGGGGTGGTGGGCGTAGTAGGCCTGCTCCGGCTGCATGAAGGTCTTGGCCTCCAGGTTGGGCGCATGGGCGTACTTGGCCGGCTCGGGCTGCATGAACTGCGCGGTGGCGTAGCCGCGGCAGGTCACCTGGATCATCATGCGACGGTTCCACAGGAAGCCGGCGGCCTGGGGCAGGGCGGTGGGGCTGGTGAGCTCGCAGCGCTCGCCGTCATCGAGGTGTCGCAGCATGGGCGTCAGACCGGTGAAGTGGAGAACTTGCGCGCGGCCAGGTCGGCCTGGATGCGCGCCATGGTGGGGTTGTCCAGCGTGTAGAAGACCATGATGACGGCGGCCAGCAGCGTGAAGCCGGCCGGGATCACGGACATCAGCCAGACGATGCCGGCCTGGGAGTCGGCCGATTGCACCGCGTTGGGCACATAGCCCAGCGCCGTGAACAGCGTGCCGATGACGCCGACGGCGACAGCCGTGCCGAGCTTCTGCGCGAACGAGCTGGCCGCGAAGGTCATGCCCGTCGCGCGGCGGCCGTTGCGCCATTCGTTGAAGTCGGCCGAATCGGCCAGCATCGAAAAGGACAGCGGCGATTTCGGGCCGAGGACGAGACCGAGCGCGATCTGCAGCGCATACATCAGCGCGATCTGATCGGCGTCGACGAACAGGAAGGCCATCGACAGCACGGTGGAAGCGAGCATCAACCCGATCAGCAGCTTGCGCTTGTCGATGAAGCGAGTGAGGAAGGGCGTGCACGCCGTGCCGGCCGCCGCGGCCAGCAGGTAGGCCGGCATGAAGGTGGCCAGAAGCTCGGGCCGGTTGACCACGTACTTGAAGTAGTAGGCCGCGCTGGTCATGCGCAGCGTGATGCTGAGCATGATGATCAGCGCCAGGAAGAACAGCAGGATCCAGGGCAGGTTGCTGCGCAGGTCGGCCAGGTCCTGGCGCACGCTGGAGGGCTCGGCCTGTACCGGCTGGACGCGCTCGGTCGTCGCGCTGAAGGTGAAGGCGAAGATCAGTGCGGCGGCAACGCCCCAGAACACCATGGTCAGCGTCCAGCCCAGGGCTGGGTCGCCACCGCCGAACCAGCCCACCAGCCGGGGCGACACGGCCGTGACGAGGGTGCCGCCCGCAAAGCCGCAGACGAAACGGGACGCGTTGACAGCATTGCGCTCCCGCGCGTCGCCCGAGATCACCCCCGACAAGGCGCTGTAGGGCAGGTTGACGCTGGTGTAGACCGTCATCAAGAGCAGGTAGGTCACGTAGGCCCACACCAGCTTGCCCGTGGGGCCGAAGTCGGGCGTGGAATAGGTCAGCACACCGATCACGGCCAGCGGCAGCGGCATGAACAGCAGATAGGGCCGGAACTTGCCCCAGCGCGTCTGCGTGCGGTCGGCGAAGGCGCCGATCATGGGGTCGGTGAAGGCGTTGAAGATCTTGATGACGAACAACATCGTCGCGGCGGCGGCTGCGGTGATGCCGAACACGTCGGTGTAGAAGATCAGCAGGAAGGTCGAGATGTTGGTCCAGTAGAAGTTGAACCCCATGTCGCCCAGGCCGTAGCCGACGATCTCGCGCCGAGTGAGCGGGCGCGCGCTCATGCTGTGCTCTGCAACCAGGCGAACACCTGCGCCTGCAACTGGTCCAGCGGGGCGAGTGCATCCAGGTGCAGCACGCCCGGCTCGCCGACGGGCGACTCCAGCGTCTCGAACTGACTGTCGA
>NZ_JBFUMO010000355.1:0-6148 GCF_054049355.1 Roseateles sp. P5_E11
GGAATCGGGGGCCACGGGCGTCGGGCTGTTCCGCAGCGAGTTCCTGTTCATGAACCGTGAGGGCGAACTGCCCAGTGAGGAAGAACAGTTCGCTGCCTACAAGGCCGCCGTCGTGGCGATGAAGGGCATGCCGGTCACGATTCGCACCGTCGACGTGGGGGCGGACAAGCCGCTGGATCGGTTGACGGTCAACGAACTGCGCCACGAGCATGTGCTCAACCCGGCGATGGGCCTGCGTGCCATCCGTTGGAGCTTGGCCGAGCCGAGCATGTTCCGTCAGCAACTGCGCGCCATCTATAGAGCGAGCGCCTTCGGCAAGGTCAGACTGTTGATCCCGATGGTGGCGCATCTGTCGGAAGTTCGGCAAATCGTCGAGACGGTGCGCAAGGTGCAGCAGCAGCTGACCGATGCCGGCCATGCCTACACACGCGTCGAGCTGGGCGTCATGATCGAGATCCCGGCAGCAGCGGTCATGCTGCCGCTGCTGCTGCGGCATGTGGATTTCGTCTCCATAGGAACCAACGATCTGATCCAGTACACCTTGGCCATCGACCGTGCCGATGAAGCAGTTGCCCATCTCTACGATCCCTGGCATCCGGCGGTGCTGCAGCTGATCAGCCAGGCCATCGCCCAGGCGCGCGCGGCGGGCAAGGGCGTCAGCGTTTGCGGCGAGATGGCAGGCGACCCCGTCTTCACCGAACTGCTATTGGCCATGGGCCTGCGCAGTTTCTCCATGCACCCGTCACAGATTCCTGCCGTCAAGCAGCGCATCCTGCGCGCTGACGCGCAGCGCCTTGCTACGGCCCTGCCGCACATCCTGGACAGCGATGATCCTCAGGCCACCGCCGAGAAGGAGCTGGTCGTTGCTCGCAGCGCAGTAGCCGTGCATTGACTGCGATGGCTGCTTGCGCCAGGCCGCTCGGCGCCGAGGGCAACCGCCACGGATGGCTGCCTGGTTTCGAGTTAGGCGTACAGGTTGCTGATTACCTCAATCCCTGGAAATTGCCGCGCCAGATCAAATTGTCAGACGTCCTTGCGGACACAGAAAAACCTATGCTACAGTCGTGGGCTTCGCTGATCACAACGCAGCGCTTGTCGGGAACGGCGGATGGTTGTGAGGTGGTTGGTGGAGCTGGGCCGAAAGGTCTGGATGGCGAGCTGGAGAGTTCGTTGGGTGCTGAAGAGTTCTGAAAAGAAATTTTCGCAAAGTACTTGACGATGCTGCGAAAGCAGATCAAAATCTTGCCTCTTTGCTGCTGACGAACAAAACGCGAAAGCGAGTAGTTTGGAGGTGGTGAAGGAAAGCAAGTCGATGAGTATCGAGAAAGAAATTTTCGAAAATACTTGACGACGACGCAAAAAGCAGATTAGAATCTCGCTTCTTTGCTGCTGACGAATCAAACTGATTTGACAGCGACGCGGATGGAACGAAGCAGCGGATGCTGACGAGTTTCAAGCGCGATGTTCTTTAAGAATTCACAGCCGATAAGCGTGGGCGTTTGAAGTGAAGTGATGTTGTCAGGTGACTGATGACGGTCCTTCGGACTTTAAACGCTCACGGAAATTAGATTTGAACTATGCAAATGGTTTAAGTCGATTCCGTTGAGTAAATTCAAGATCGAACTGTAGAGTTTGATCCTGGCTCAGATTGAACGCTGGCGGCATGCYTWACACATGCAAGTCGAACGGTAACAGGTTAAGCTGACGAGTGGCGAACGGGTGAGTAATATATCGGAACGTGCCCAGTCGTGGGGGATAACTGCTCGAAAGAGCAGCTAATACCGCATACGACCTGAGGGTGAAAGCGGGGGATCGCAAGACCTCGCGCGATTGGAGCGGCCGATATCAGATTAGGTAGTTGGTGGGGTAAAAGCTCACCAAGCCAACGATCTGTAGCTGGTCTGAGAGGACGACCAGCCACACTGGGACTGAGACACGGCCCAGACTCCTACGGGAGGCAGCAGTGGGGAATTTTGGACAATGGACGCAAGTCTGATCCAGCCATGCCGCGTGCGGGAAGAAGGCCTTCGGGTTGTAAACCGCTTTTGTCAGGGAAGAAAAGGTTCTGGTTAATACCTGGGACTCATGACGGTACCTGAAGAATAAGCACCGGCTAACTACGTGCCAGCAGCCGCGGTAATACGTAGGGTGCAAGCGTTAATCGGAATTACTGGGCGTAAAGCGTGCGCAGGCGGTTATGCAAGACAGATGTGAAATCCCCGGGCTCAACCTGGGAACTGCATTTGTGACTGCATAGCTAGAGTACGGTAGAGGGGGATGGAATTCCGCGTGTAGCAGTGAAATGCGTAGATATGCGGAGGAACACCGATGGCGAAGGCAATCCCCTGGACCTGTACTGACGCTCATGCACGAAAGCGTGGGGAGCAAACAGGATTAGATACCCTGGTAGTCCACGCCCTAAACGATGTCAACTGGTTGTTGGGAGGGTTTCTTCTCAGTAACGAAGCTAACGCGTGAAGTTGACCGCCTGGGGAGTACGGCCGCAAGGYTRAAACTCAAAGGAATTGACGGGGRCCCGCACAAGCGGTGGAKSATGTGGTTTAATTCGATGCAACGCGAARAACCTTACCTACCCTTGACATGTCTGGAATCCTGAAGAGATTTGGGAGTGCTCGAAAGAGAGCCAGAACACAGGTGCTGCATGGCCGTCGTCAGCTCGTGTCGTGAGATGTTGGGTTAAGTCCCGCAACGAGCGCAACCCTTGTCATTAGTTGCTACGAAAGGGCACTCTAATGAGACTGCCGGTGACAAACCGGAGGAAGGTGGGGATGACGTCAGGTCATCATGGCCCTTATGGGTAGGGCTACACACGTCATACAATGGCCGGGACAGAGGGCTGCCAACCCGCGAGGGGGAGCTAATCCCAGAAACCCGGTCGTAGTCCGGATCGTAGTCTGCAACTCGACTGCGTGAAGTCGGAATCGCTAGTAATCGCGGATCAGCTTGCCGCGGTGAATACGTTCCCGGGTCTTGTACACACCGCCCGTCACACCATGGGAGCGGGTTCTGCCAGAAGTAGTTAGCCTAACCGCAAGGAGGGCGATTACCACGGCAGGGTTCGTGACTGGGGTGAAGTCGTAACAAGGTAGCCGTAYCGGAAGGTGYGGCTGGAWYACCTCCTTTCTAGATAGATCGCGCCTCGTCATTACTTAGGTAGTGGCAGAGCAAGATCACACTAAAGAGCGAAAGCTCAAGCACTTTGCTTTAAGCGCCCACACTTATCGGCTGTCACACAACAGTGAGTGAAATTGCGTGAGCCTGTTGAGCTGGCCTCGACAGGCTGGCGACAACAACAGAGTTCATGCGCATGGTTCGCGTGGGTCTGTAGCTCAGTCGGTTAGAGCACCGTCTTGATAAGGCGGGGGTCGCTGGTTCGAATCCAGCCAGACCCACCACGGCAAGTCGCAAGATTTGAACCGGGGGATTAGCTCAGCTGGGAGAGCACCTGCTTTGCAAGCAGGGGGTCGTCGGTTCGATCCCGTCATCCTCCACCAGTTTCACTTACTCAGTTGGTAAACCTTAGCGAATAGCAATGTTCGCTGAGGTTTACCAGCTCTGGTCTGCAAAGATCGGCTGTTGTTCTTTAACAATTTGTAGAGTCGAATCAGCGCTGTTAGCGGAAAGTACCTTCTGGTACACCGTGCCGCTAACAGCGATTTTGATTGCGTCAAACATAGACTTCAACTAAGCAAGAAATTGATTAGGTATGAAGAACGGCGTAACGCGTGAATACTCAAATAACAATCCGATGAAACAAGATCGGATTGAGTCCTTGACGACAGTGCAGTCAGCGCTGTCAAAGTTATAGGGTCAAGTGACTAAGTGCATGTGGTGGATGCCTTGGCGATTACAGGCGACGAAGGACGTGATAGCCTGCGATAAGCTTCGGGGAGCTGGCAAATTAGCTTTGATCCGGRGRTTTCCGAATGGGGAAACCCACTCCGCAAGGAGTAACTCTGACTGAATACATAGGTCATTGTGGCGAACCGGGTGAACTGAAACATCTCAGTAGCTCGAGGAAAAGACATCAACCGAGATTCCGAAAGTAGTGGCGAGCGAAATCGGAGTAGCCCTCGCGTTTTAGCAGTTTGTATATCAGAACGGAATGGAAAGTCCGGCCACAGCGGGTGATAGCCCCGTATGAGAAATGCAGATTGTGGAACTAGGCGCGAATRGAGTAGGGCGGGACACGTGAAATCCTGTCTGAATATGGGGGGACCATCCTCCAAGGCTAAATACTCGTAATCGACCGATAGTGAACAAGTACCGTGAGGGAAAGGCGAAAAGAACCCCGGGAGGGGAGTGAAATAGATCCTGAAACCGCATGCATACAAAAAGTAGGAGCCCGCAAGGGTGACTGCGTACCTTTTGTATAATGGGTCAGCGACTTACATTCAGTGGCGAGGTTAACCGAATAGGGAAGCCGTAGAGAAATCGAGTCCGAATAGGGCGAATAGTCGCTGGGTGTAGACCCGAAACCAAGTGATCTATCCATGGCCAGGATGAAGGTACCGTAACAGGTGCTGGAGGTCCGAACCGACTAGTGTTGCAAAACTAGCGGATGAGCTGTGGATAGGGGTGAAAGGCTAAACAAACTTGGAAATAGCTGGTTCTCTCCGAAAACTATTTAGGTAGTGCCTCAAGTATTACCATCGGGGGTAGAGCACTGTTTAGGCTAGGGGGTCATGGCGACTTACCAAACCTATGCAAACTCCGAATACCGATGAGTACAGCTTGGGAGACAGAGCACCGGGTGCTAACGTCCGGACTCAAGAGGGAAACAACCCAGACCGCCAGCTAAGGTCCCTAAAATTGGCTAAGTGGGAAACGAAGTGGGAAGGCTAAAACAGTCAGGATGTTGGCTTAGAAGCAGCCATCATTTAAAGAAAGCGTAATAGCTCACTGATCGAGTCGTCCTGCGCGGAAGATGTAACGGGGCTAAGCCAGTTACCGAAGCTGCGGATGTGCAATTTATTGCACGTGGTAGGAGAGCGTTCTGTAAGCCTGTGAAGGTGGGTTGTGAAGCCTGCTGGAGGTATCAGAAGTGCGAATGCTGACATGAGTAGCGTTAAAGGGGGTGAAAAGCCCCCTCGCCGAAAGCGCAAGGTTTCCTACGCAACGTTCATCGGCGTAGGGTGAGTCGGCCCCTAAGGCGAGGCAGAGATGCGTAGCTGATGGGAAACAGGTCAATATTCCTGTACCGATCAATAGTGCGATGTGGGGACGGAGAAGGTTAGCTCAGCCAACTGTTGGATATGTTGGTTCAAGCGTGTAGTCGTGCCCCTTAGGCAAATCCGGGGGGATTAGATGAGGCGTGATAACGAGTCTGCTTGCAGACGAAGTGAGTGATACCCTGCTTCCAAGAAAAGCCACTAAGCTTCAGCTATTGACGACCGTACCGCAAACCGACACTGGTGCGCGAGATGAGTATTCTAAGGCGCTTGAGAGAACTCTGGAGAAGGAACTCGGCAAATTGACACCGTAACTTCGGAAGAAGGTGTGCCTTTAGTAGGTGATCCATTTACTTGGTGAGCCCAATGAGGCCGCAGAGAATCGGTGGCTGCAACTGTTTATTAAAAACACAGCACTCTGCAAAGACGAAAGTCGACGTATAGGGTGTGACTCCTGCCCGGTGCTGGAAGATTAAATGATGGGGTGCAAGCTCTTGACTGAAGTCCCAGTAAACGGCGGYSGTAACTATAACSRTCCTAAGGTAGCGAAATTCCTTGTCGGGTAAGTTCCGACCTGCACGAATGGAGTAATGATGGCCACACTGTCTCCTCCAGAGACTCAGCGAAGTTGAAATGTTTGTGATGATGCAATCTCCCCGCGGAAAGACGGAAAGACCCCATGAACCTTTACTGTAGCTTTACATTGGACTTTGAACAGATCTGTGTAGGATAGGTGGGAGRCTKTGAAGTCAGGTCGCTAGATCTGATGGAGCCAACGTTGAAATACCACCCTGGTGTGTTTGAGGTTCTAACCTTGTCCCGTTATCCGGGATGGGGACAGTGTATGGTGGGCAGTTTGACTGGGGCGGTCTCCTCCCAAAGTGTAACGGAGGAGTTCGAAGGTACGCTAGATACGGTCGGAAATCGTGTCGATAGTGCATTGGCATAAGCGTGCT
>NZ_JBFUMO010000356.1:0-6106 GCF_054049355.1 Roseateles sp. P5_E11
CTGCCAATCAATGCGCCTGGCTTGCTCGGCCCAGAAGGCGTCGCGCTCGCTCAACGATCGTCTGTGGAATTCGGCATAGGACTTGGTCATGCGGGGAGTGTGAATCCGGGGCACTGACGGCAATCTGACCTTTCGCAACACCTTGGCGTGATGAATTGCAGGGTTTTTACGGGGTTCGCCGTCGGCCAAGCCGGGGTTTGCCCTGAAAATCGCGCGCTTTACGTCCGCTTCGATTGACGGTGCCAGGGTGCCCCCCTAACCTCCGCGCCGCTGTCCCACTCCGCTATCGCGACCGCCCACGGTCCGCCCCGGTTTCTCTCTTCCTGAATGCCCTTGTCTGCTGCCCTGCTGAACCGCATCGCTGTTGCCGGCCTCCTGGCCGCCAGCTTTGCTGCGCATGCGCAAGGCGTGGCCCAGGCCGCGACAGTCACGCCGCCACCAGGCACGATGACGGGAGCCTACGGTCAGAGCCTGCAGCAGCAGGCCGCCACGGACAAGGCCAAC
The DNA here is from genome assembly GCF_054049355.1 of Roseateles sp. P5_E11. NCBI lineage: Bacteria > Pseudomonadati > Pseudomonadota > Betaproteobacteria > Burkholderiales > Sphaerotilaceae > Roseateles > Roseateles sp. P5_E11. Next base: position 505 of record NZ_JBFUMO010000356.1, read on the forward strand.
ACCCAACCGGCAGCCGCCACCAAGCCCGCAACGGCCCAGGACGCCGTCAGCCGCTTCCTTAGCGAACGCGGCCTGCTGGCCAGCGCTGAATCGGGCGGGTCATCTCGCCTGCTGGCCAGCGTGCGCGACACCGCGTCCGATCTGGTGCTGTCGGCCATGAACTTCCTTGGCGTGCGTTACACGCGCGGTGGCAATTCGGTCGAGAACGGCTTTGACTGCAGCGGCTTCACCCGCCACATCTTCGAGATGAGCGTGGGCCTGGTGCTGCCGCGCCGCGCCGACGAACAGGCCAAGGACAGCAGCCTGCTGCCCATCCACCAGAACGAACTCAAGCCTGGCGACCTGGTGTTCTTCAACACGATGAAGCGCACCTTCAGCCACGTGGGCATCTATGTCGGCGAAGGCAAGTTCATCCATGCCCCGCGCACCGGCAGCGCCGTGCGGGTGGAAGACATGCGCGATTCCTACTGGGCCAAGCGCTTCACGGGCGCACGCCGCGCAGACCTGAAGGCGGCTGCCGGCGAGGGCCCGGTCACTCGCTAGTTCAAGCGTCCGGGCCGCCGTTCTCGCGCCAGGACTGCGAGAGCAACTCCTTGACGCAGCCCAGCTTGGCTTTCGCGAGCAGCAGCTTCACGCCGCAGCGCCTGGCGCTCCAGAACAGCGGCTCAACGACGCCTGCCTCACGATCGATCCACGCATCGCGCGAATCCTCGTCCTTGATGAAGACGCGCAACTCCGCGCCGTCGGGCGTCATCGTCGCGAAGATCTTGCCCTTCGCGCCTGGCAGCCGGAAGGACGTCAGTTCGTGATGCGGCGTTTCGACCGCACCGGGCAGGCCCAAGGCGATTGCTCGGGCCTGCGCTGCGTTCATCCCGCGATGCGCTTGGCCACCAAGGTCAGGATTTCGTAGCTCGCGCAGAGCTCGTCACGCTGGTTGGTCACGGCCACGTCCCAGCCGATGACGCCTTGCGCGGGCTGGTCGTCGCGCGGCGGGCGGTCGATCTTGCGCTTGGCGGTCAGGCGCGCCTGGATGGTGTCGCCGATCGCCACAGGCGTGACGAAGCGCAGATTCTCCAAGCCGTAGTTCGCGAGCACCGGGCCCGGCGCCGGGCTGACGAACAGGCCGGCCGCGGCCGACAGCACAAAGTAGCCGTGGGCGATGCGCCTGCCGAAGGGCGATTCCTTGGCCGCCACTTCGTCGAAGTGCATGTAGAAGTAGTCACCCGACAGGCCACCGAAGGCGACGATGTCGGCCTCGCCCACCGTGCGGCGGTGGGTCAGCAAGCTCATACCCACCTCGACGTCCTCGAAGTAGCGACGGAAGGGATGGATGTCGCTTTCAGTGACGGTGCCACCGCGCTGGTACTCGCCGGTGACGGCACTCATCATCGTCGGCGAGCCCTGCACCGCGCAGCGCTGCAAATAGTGCTTCACCGCCCGCAGGCCACCCAGTTCCTCGCCCCCGCCCGCGCGGCCGGGGCCGCCGTGCTTGAGCTTGGGCAGCGGCGAACCATGGCCGGTGTTCTCCAGCGCGGCTTCGCGGTCCAGCACCAGCATGCGGCCATGCCAGGCGGCAAAGGTCGGCACAGCTTGCGCAGCGAGCGCCGGCGTCTTCGTGCAGATGGTGCCGACCAGGCTGCCGCGGCCCAGCGTTGCCAGGTGCAGGGCCTCCTCGAAATCGCCATAGGGCAGCAGCGTCGTCACCGGGCCGAAGGCTTCCAGGTGGTGGGCGTCGCTCGCAGCCGAGTCGCGGGCCAGCAGCAGCGTCGGGGCGAAGAAGGCGCCGTCGCTGACACCTTCGCCCTTGGGCGCAAAACCGTCGCGCCCGGACAGCAGCAGCTCGCAGTTCTTGGCCAGTTGGGCCACGCGTTCGGCCACGTCGGCCTGCTGCGCCTTGCTGGCCAGCGCGCCCATGCGCACGCCTTCGACAGCCGGGTCACCCACCACCGTCTTGGACAAGCGCGCCTTCAGTGCAGTGGCCACCGCATCGATGCGGTTGGCGGGCACGATGGTGCGGCGGATGGCCGTGCACTTCTGGCCGGCCTTGGCCGTCATCTCGCGCGCCACCTCCTTGATGAATAGGTCGAACTCCGGGTCATCCGGCGTCACGTCGGGCGCCAGGATGGCGCAGTTCAGGCTGTCGGCCTCGGCGTTGAAGGGGATGCTCTTCTTCAGCAGGTTCGGGTGGGCCTTCAGCATCAGCGCGGTGTCGGCGCTGCCGGTGAAGGTGACGACGTCGGCCTCGTCCAGGCGCTCGAACAGATCACCCGTGCCGCCAATGATGAGCTGCAGCGCGCCGACCGGCACCAGGCCCGACTCGACGATGAGGCGCACGCAGGCCTCGGCCACATAGCTGGTGGCCGTGGCAGGCTTGACCAGGCAGGGCATGCCGGCCAGGAAGCTCGGTGCAAACTTCTCCAGCATCCCCCACATCGGGAAATTGAAGGCATTGATGTGCAGGGCCACGCCCCGCTTGGGCACCATCACATGGCTGCCGATGAAGTGGTTGTTGGCACCCAGCCGCATGGCCGGGCCCTCGTGCAGCACATTGCTGCTGGGCAGGTCCTTGCCGCCGATGGAGGCGTAGGCAAACAAGGTGCCGATGCCGCCCTCGATGTCGATCCAGGAGTCGCTGCGCGTCGCACCCGTATGGGCACTGATGGCGTACAGCTCTTCCTTGCGTTCCATCAGGTAGGCGGCCAGCGCCTTCAGCACGCGGGCGCGGTCCTGGAAATGGGTGCGCAGCAGGCTGGGCAGCGCCGTGCCACGCGCGAAGGCCATGGCCTCGGCAAAGTCCAGGCTCTCTTCATGCGTATGCGCCACCACGCGACCGTTGATCGCACTGGCCAGTGGCTTGGCCGCTCGTTCGCCGACCCAGTGGCCGGCGATGTAACTTTGAAGCGTGCTCACTTGATGAGTTTCCAAGCGCCGTTTTCAATCTGCACCATCACGCGGGCGCGCTGGTCCAGGCCCAGGTGGTCACCTGACGACATGTTGTAGACGCCATGCGCGCCGGCCAGGTTCTTCACGTTTTCCAGCGCATCGCGCAGCGCGGCGCGGAAGGCCGGCGTGCCGGGCTGGGCCTTCTTCAGCGCCTCGGGCGCGGCGGCGGCGAGCAGCAGGCCCGCGTCCCAGGCATGGCCACCGAAAGTCGAGACCGAGCCCTTGCCGTGGGCGGCCTCGTACTTGGCGATGTAGTCCTGGGCGCTCTTCTTCACCGGGTGGTCGGCCGGCAGCTGGGCCGCGACGAGCACCGGGCCAGCGGGCAGCAGCGTGCCTTCGACGTCCTTGCCGCCGACGCGCAGGAAGTCGTTGTTGGCGATGCCATGGGTCTGATAGATCTTGCCGGCATAGCCGCGCTCCCTGAGCGCCTTCTGCGGCAGCGCGGCGGGCGTGCCCGAGCCGGCGATCAGGATGGCGTCGGGCTTGGCGGCGACCAGCTTGAGCACCTGGCCGGTGACCGACGTGTCCGTGCGGTTGTAGCGTTCGCTCGCGACGACGTTGAGCTTCTTCGTCGCAGCGATCTTGTTGAACTCGCCCCACCAGCCTTCACCATAGGCGTCGGCAAAGCCGATGAAGCCGGCCGTCTTGATGCCGTTGTCGACCATGTGGGTCACGATGGCCAGGGCCATCATGATGTCGTTCTGCGGCGTCTTGAAGACCCAGCGCTTTTTCGCGTCGACAGGCTCGACGATGCGTGCCGAAGCGGCCATCGAGATCATCGGCGTCTGCGCTTCTGACACCGCATCGATCATCGCCAGCGAATTGGGCGTGACGGTGGAGCCGATGACGATGTCGACCTTGCTGTCGGTGATGAGCTTGCGCGTGTTGGCGACGGCCGTCGTCGTGTCGGAGGCGTCGTCCAGCACGATGTAGTTGACCTTCTGGCCGCCGATGGTGGTCGGCATCAGGGCGAAGGTGTTCTTCTCCGGAATCCCGAGCGAAGCGGCGGGACCGGTGGCCGACAACGTGACGCCAACGTTGATGTCAGCCTGGGCCGCCAGGCTCAGCGTGGCCGCCAGGGCCAGGGCGAGTTGCTTGAATCGCTTCATGGGGTCGTCTCCTCGGGATGTCATCGGGTTTATGGAATGAGGGCGGGCTGGCGCAGCTGCACTGCACCGAGGCCGCCAAAGAACAGGTCACTGACCAGGGTGGCGAGCGCCTCGTGCGAGAGCTCGCCGTCGGGCCGCAGCCAGGTGAAGGTCCAGTTGATCATGCCAAAAAGCAGCATGGTCAGTGGCTTGTGCAGGTTGGCGTCGCGCAGTTCGGGACGCACCTGGCAGACTGCCGCCGCGAACTCGCTGACGACGCGGCGCTCCACGTCGAGCAGGCGCTCGCGCTCGGCATCGGCCAGGAACTTGATCTCGCTGGTCAGCACGCGGTGCTGGGCCTGGGCGTCGGCATAGGAACGCGTGAAGCGCTCGATGAGGGCGCGCAGCTGCGCGTCGGGCGTCAGCTGCCGGGACTTGACCTCTTCGACCAGGGCCAGCAGCGCATGCACATGGCTGTCGCAGATCTGGGCCAGCAGCTCCTGCTTGTCCTGGAAGTAGTGGTACAGGGTCGGCTTGGCCACGCCGCAGGCCTCGGCGACCTGGTTCATCGACGTGGCGCTGAAGCCCTGCTCGGCAAACAGGCGGGCGGCGGCGGCGAGGATGTCCTCGCGTTGGGCTTCGAAGCCGGGGGCGCGTTTGCGTGCCATCAGCGTTCGTCGAAGGAAATCACGACCCGCTCCGTCAACGGATGGGCCTGGCAGCTCAGGATGAAGCCGGCGGCGACCTCGGCCTTGTCCAGTGCGAAGTTCTTGTCCATGCGCACCTCGCCCTCGATGAGCTTGCAGCGGCAGGTGGAGCAGACGCCGCTCTTGCACGAGAACGGCACATCCATGCCTTCGCGCGCAGCGGCGTCGAGCAGGCTGGGGTCGCTGGAATGGAACTCGATCTCGCGCGACAGGCCGTCGCGGATGACGGTCACGCGGGCCTGGGGCGCATCACCAGGCTTGACCTCGTGGGGCACGGGTTTGCCGGATAGCGTCTCCGGCGTGCCGAAGCGCTCGATGTGGATGCGCTCGGCCGGGATGCCCGAGCCGAGCAGCGCAGCCTCGGCCTGGTCATTCATCTCGAAGGGGCCGCAGACGAAGACTTCGTCAATGCTCGCCGCCGGCACCGGGCCGGCGAGGAAGGCGCTGAGCTTGCCGGCATCCAGGCGACCGCCGTACAGCGGCGCATCGACCACCTCGCGGCTGAAGACCAGGTGCAGGGACAGCCGCGTCATGAAGCGGTTCTTCAGGTCTTCGAGTTCTTCCTTGAACATCGTCGACGCGGTGCGACGGTTCGAATAGATCAGCGTCGCGCGGGCATTCGGCTCGCGCTCCAGCAGCGCCGTCAGGATGGCGATGATGGGCGTGATGCCCGAGCCGCCGGCGATGAAGAGCACATGGCGGCCCTCGGCCTGCGCGGCTGGCATCAAGAAGCGCCCTTGCGGCGGGTAGGACTCGATGACGTCGCCGGCCTTGAGCTGCTCATGCACCCAGCTGGAGAAGGCGCCGCCATCGACGCGGCGGATGCCGACCTGCAGGCGGCGGTCGGAGCAGATGGAGTAACTG
>NZ_JBFUMO010000357.1:0-6085 GCF_054049355.1 Roseateles sp. P5_E11
GCCGCACCTCCAGCCCTTGCGGCGTGCGCTTGAACGGCAGGCTGTCGGTGGAGCCCACGGCTTCGACGCGCTCGATCGCGCCGGGAGCAAGCGCCGAGTCTTGCGCCAGCGCGGCGATGCGCATGACGCCGTCCGTCGGCCACGCCAGCCCGATGGCGTAGAGCGCGCCGGCCTTCGTCGTGAAACGGATGTCCTGGGTGGTGAAGCCCTTGAGTTGGCCTTCGCTGAACATCCCACCACCGACCTTCGTCGGCCCTTCGCCGAAGGTGCGCCACGGCCGCGTGCCATGGATGGCCTCGCCGTTGCGGTCCATCCAGGCGGCGATGTCTTCCAGGACCTTGCGCTCGTCGGCATCGATGGTGCCGTCGCCGCGCAGCGGGATGGACAGCAGCAGGTTGCCGTTCTTGGAGACGATGTCCGCCAGGCGGTGGATGACGCTGGCGGCCGAMTTGTAGCCGTGAGCGTCGAAGATGCCGCGGTTGTAGTGCCAGTCGCCGATGCAGGTGCAGGTCTGCCAGGGCAGCGGCTCGATGCCGGCGCGCTGGCCGCGCTCGAGGTCCTCCACCACGCCGCCACGCATTACGGGTGAGAGCTCCTTGGCGTTGATGACTGCCTCTACCTTGCCGTGCCAGGCCATGCTGGCGTTGTAGTAGTGCGCCGCGATGTCCAGGCCGGCCTGGCCGAGCGGCAGGTGAGAGTTATCGAAGTAGACGAGGTCGGGCTTGTAGCTGTCGATCAGGTCGCGGCAGCGCAGGAACCACTGGCGAATGAACGCCGGGTTGTTCGGTGGCTCCACGTCTTTCCAGGTGTAGTAACTGCGCTTATGCCATTCGGTGACGGCGGCCACGGTGCTGATGCCGTCGGGCATCACTCTGTTGGGCCCCGTGTAGAGGTCCTGCGGGTCCAGGCCTTCCCACCATTTGCCCTTGCCGTCAGCGTTGGTCAGGTTGAAGGCGTCGTAGCGCTGGCCGGCCAGTGGGCCTTCGGGGTCGTAGCCATAGGCAGGCGCCAACCAGTGCCAGGCACGCGACGAGTGGTTGCTGACGCCGAACCGCAGCCCCTTGGCGCGAGCCAGCTTGGCCCAGGTGCCGACGATGTCCTTCTTGGGGCCGACGCGCACCGAGTTCCATGCGTGGTACTTCGAGTCGTAGGCGTCGAAGTTGTCGTGGTGGTTGGCGAGCGAGACAAAGTACTTCGCACCCGCCTTCACGTACAGGTCCATCAGCGCTTCGGGGTTCYAGTTCTCCCCCTTCCAGCGGTTCTGCATCTCCATGAAGCCGACCTTCGTCGGGTGGCCGTAGGTCTTGACGTGGTGGTCGTACTGCCCGCTGCCCTGCATGTACATGTTGCGGGCATACCAGTCGCCCCTCTCGGGCACGCATTGCGCGCTCCAGTGCGCCCAGATGCCGAACTTGGCATCGCGGAACCAGTCGGGCGTGCGGTAGCCGTCGACGAGGGAATCCCAGGTCGGCTTGAACGGGGCGGGGGCGGCTTGCGCGGCGGGCAGCCCGGCGCCGCCCATCGTGGCGGCGGTGGCCTGCAGCAGGGAGCGGCGGGAAAGTTTCTGCGTCATGGCTTGTTTTCAGTGAAAAGGGCGGCCGCTCATGCCAGGCCCGGGCCGCGCACCTTCAGCGCGATCGCGGGCGTGCCGGCCAGCCCCTCGGGCAGCCGCACCTCCAGCCCTTGCGGCGTGCGCTTGAAGGGCAGGCTGTCGGTGGAGCCCACGGCTTCGATGCGCTCGATCACGCCGCGCGCCAGCGCCGAGTCCTGCGCCAGCGCGGCGATGCGCATGACGCCGTTCTTGGGCCAGGCCAGCCCGATGGCGTACAGGGCGCCGGCCTTGGTGGTGAAGCGGATGTCCTGGTCGGTGAAGTCCTTGACCTGGTTTTCGCTGAACATGCCGCCGCCGATCTGCGTCGGCCCCTCGCCGAAGCTGCGCCACGGGCGTGTGCCATGGATGGCCTCGCCGTTGCGGCCCATCCATTCGCCGAGGCCCTCCAGGACCTTGCGCTCGTCTGCGTCGATGGTGCCGTCGCCGCGCAGCGGGATGGACAGCAGCAGGTTGCCGTTCTTGGAGACGATGTCCACCAGGCGATGGATGACGCTGGCCGCCGACTTGTAGTGATGGCCTTCGAAGACACCGCGGTTGTAGTGCCAGTCACCGATGCAGGTGTCGGTCTGCCAGGGCAACGGCTCGATGCCGGCGCGCTGGCCGCGCTCGACGTCCTCGACGATGCCCGCACGCCATTCAGGCGGGATCTCCTTGGCGTTGAGGACGGCCTCCAGCTTGCCACCGTGCCAGGCCATGCTGGCGTTGTAGTAGTGCGCCGCGATGTCCAGCCCAGCCTGGCCGAGCGGCAGGCGGGAGTTGTCGAAATAGACGAGGTCGGGCCGGTAACTGTCGATCAGGTCGCGGCAGCGCAGGAACCATTGGCGCGTGAACGCGGGGTTCTGTGCCGGCGGGTTCTCGTCCCAGATGCGGTCGTGCTTCTCATGCCAGTCGTGGGCCGCCTGCGTGGTCTTGATGCCGTCGGGCATCACCATGTTGCGGCCCGTGTAGAGGTCCTGCGGGTCCAGGCCTTCCCACCATTTGCCCTTGCCGTCGGCCTTGCTCAGGTTGAAGGCGTCATAGCGCTGGCCGGCCAGCGGCCCTTCCGCGTCGTAGCCATAGGCCGGCTGCAACCAGTGCCAGGCATGCGCCGAGTGGTTGCTGACGCCGAAGCGCATGCCCCTGGCGCGGGCGGCCTTGGCCCAGGTGCCGACGATGTCCTTCTTGGGACCGACGCGCACCGAGTTCCACGGGTGGTACTTCGAGTCGTAGGCGTCGAAGTTGTCGTGGTGGTTGGCGAGCGAGACGAAGTACTTCGCACCGGCCTTCGCGTACAGGTCCATCAGCGCTTCAGGATCCCAGTTCTCCGCCTTCCAGCGGTTGTTCATCTCCATAAAGCCGACCTTGGTCGGGTGACCGTAGGTCTTGACGTGGTGCTCGTACTGCCCGCTGCCCTGGATGTACATGTGGCGGGCATACCAGTCGCCCGCCTCGGGCACGCACTGCGCGGTCCAGTGCGCCCAGATGCCGAACTTGGCGTCGCGGAACCAGTCGGGCGTGCGGTAGCCGCCGACGAGGGAGTCCCATGTCGGCTTGAAGGGAGTGGGCGCTGCGTGGGCGGCAGGCAGGCCGGCGGCGCCCATGACGGCGGCGGAGGACTGGAGCAGTGCGCGGCGGGAAAGTTGTTGACTCATGGTGCTCAGGGTTTGAGTGAATGGGGAGCGCCCGCCGGCAGGCCGTAGACGATGCCGCGGCCCACCGTGCTCATGTAGACCAAGCCTTCGACGTTCATGTCGCCCATGACGAACTCGCCGTTGCCGGGGCCGCCGAACTGGTGGGCGTCGTCATTGATGCGCTGCCAGCTGCCGCCAGCGTCGGTGGAGCGATACACCCCCAGTGGCTTGCCCTGGGGCGAGCCCCAGATGAAGACGGTGGGGTAGGGGGCGTTGGCCATGGCCTTGCCGAAGCCCACCGCGCCGCAGTTGGCGACGTTGGGAAGGGTCGTGAACGTGCGGCCGGCATCCGTGGAGCGCGCCAGGCCGCCGGCCTTGAGGGCCACCCAGACATCACCTTCGCGCCCCGGCGCCACGCGCACCAGCGATGAGCCATTGGCTGCCAGCGTGGCGGTGGCAGCGAAGCTGGCGCCGCCATCGGTGCTGACGCGCACGGTGCCGCGGTCGTAGGCGTAGAACTTGGCCGGGTTCACCGGGTCGCCCGCCGGCCGCATCGGCGCGCCTTCCAGGCCGCGCACCGCCGTCCACACGGGCTTGGCCTCGGTGAAGTTGGCGGCGCGGACAGTGCGGTTGCTGCCGTCTGCCTGGCGGAAGCTGTGCAGCAGCGCAGCGCCATCGGCCGACAGCGCCAGCGTGCCGTAGTCGCCCTGCATGCCGGCCACTTCGGTCCAGGTGGCAGCGGTGTCGGCGGAGCGGTACATCTTCTTGCCGCCCACGCGCACGACGACCGCCGTGTTGCTGCCCGCGACGGCGAGGCCGGTGGTCGAGCCCAGGCGGGGTTCGTGGATGGGCGCAAAGGCGTCCAGCTTCTGGTGGCGGAAGCCGTCGTAGTCGGCGATCACCGATAGCAGCGGGCCGCCCGGCACGCTGACGGCCACGTTGGGCACGGTTTCCTCCAGGCCCTTGACGGTGAAGGTCCACGTGGCCGGCGTGGCGTCGATGTCGGCCGTGCGGAACACACCGTTGCCGGAGGTGACCCAGACGGCGCGGGTGTCGAAGGGGTCGAATTCGATGGAGCCCGTCCAGTGGATGGCATAGGCCGAGATCCAGCTGACGCCGCTGGTGTCCATGGCGAAGCCTCGTTCCACCACGTCGGTCCAGTTGCTGCCACCGTCGTTGGTGACRTAGAAGCGGTCGCCAGCGTTCTTGCCACCTTGCGGCATCCAGGTGTTGATGGTCGAGATGACCAGCCGCTTCGCATTGCGCGGGTCGACCGACACGCCCGAGAACGCCCGGTTGATGCCCTTGGGTGTGACGTTGGTCCAGCCGCCGCTGGCGACCTTGTATTTCCAGACCTGGCCGGCCGTCAGCGGCTCCGGCGGGTCGAGCTTCTTCCAGTCGCCATGCGGGCCTGAGCCGTCGCCATAGGTGATGTAGAGATGGCCGTCCCCGGCGAGCGTCGCGCGCTGTGGGATGTAGGCCGACGGCGCCTCGGCCACCGGCTTGAAGCTGGCGCCGGCGTCGTCGCTGCGGTAGAGGTTGGGGCCGACCGAGCCGAAGCGCGACACGCCCACAAAGATCCGCTGCGCCACGCCGCCCGCCACGCTGGTCGGGTCCAGCAGCACGAAGCTGATGCCGGTCTCATTGGGCGTGGTGGTCACGGGCAAGGCGTCGACCCGCTTGAAGCTGGCGCCGGCGTCAAGGCTCTTGAACAGGCCGTTGGCGCGCGAGCCGACGTAGAGCACCTTGCCGTCACCCGGGTCGACCTGCATCTTTTCGCCGTTGCTGCGGCCCAGGCCGTTGCCGTTGGCGCGGAAGAGGTGGCTCACGTCGGTGATGCGGCTGAAGGTGGCGCCGCGGTCGGTGGAGCGCAGCACCGCAGTCTTGCCGCCGCTGAAGTAGGGCACCCCGGCCAGCAGGTAGAGGACCGCGCTGTCCTTGGGGTCGAGCGCCAGGGCGTCCACGCTGAGCAGGCCAACGTCGGCCTCGGACACGCCGTCGAGTAGCGAGGTCCAGTGTGCCTTGGCGGCGTCCCAGCGGTAGGCGCCGCCGACGTCGGTGCGGGCGTAGATGAGGCCGCGCTCGGTCTGGCTAGGCACGATGGCCGCGACATAGCCGCCACCGCCGATGGCCAGGCTGTCCCAGCGATAAGGCTGGGCCTGGGTCAATGGGGCCAGCAGCGTCAGCGTGGTGGCAAACAGCAGGCGCCAGAGGGTCATGGTGGGTATCAACTTCATTCGGTCAGCGCGGCGCGCGTTGCCTTGCGGCGGGAAAGCAGGCCGGTGCGCGCAAGGCACGACCCGGCCATCGGTGTCAGCGCCGGGGCGCCGTCGGATCACTTGGCGCTGTCGACGATGGCCTTGATCAGTTCAGGGAAGTACTGTGCGCCGGTCGAGCGGTTGAACAGGCCGAACTGGTGGTTGGCGTCGTAGCCGTTGTCCCACCACACCGGCACGAYGCCGTGCTGGWAGGCSGACTTGGTCACGTACTTGGTCCAGTAGGTGCGGTARGTGCCGGCCGGGTCGTACTCGGWCYTCAGGATGGCGCCGTACTCGCCCATCAGCACSGGCATGCCGGCGTCGACGAAGCGGGACTTCATCTTCTGGAACTGYGCGTCSACGTASGCYTCGTKGGCCCAGGKYTCGGTYRCGGCCGGRTTGGTCGCGATCGMACCCCACTGCCAGATSSYGCTCTTGTCGTTSAGCGCGAAGTTGAACGGRTCGTAGAARTGCACYTCCAGGAACATCCGGTTCGTCGCCAAGTCCGCCGGCTTGATGAAGCCGTTGTAGGTCGAGTCGATGTTGGTGTTGAAGCCCTGCACGACGAGATGGCGCTTGGCGTTGTTGCCGCCCGTGGCCCGCAC
>NZ_JBFUMO010000358.1:0-6076 GCF_054049355.1 Roseateles sp. P5_E11
GGTTGCTGGTGCGCGAGTAGGTGAAGTCCTCGGAGTTGGAGAACTTGCGCGCCGAGGTTTCCGCGTCGGGCTGGACGTAGGCCGTGGTCAGGAACAGCGCTTCGGAGTTCTCGCCATGCTGGCTAGGCGCCAGCGCCGTGCGCACGGCCAGCGTCTCCGGGCGCAGGCCCTCGGGCAAGGTGCGGCGAGCGGGGTCGCTCATGCGTTCAGCCCCTATTGCTCACTGTCGCTTTGCAGCGCCAGGCGGCCACGTGCGTCGGCGTCTTCCTCGCTGGGCTGGCTGGTGCGTTGCGCGCGCAGCGTGGCGAAGTCTTCGAGACTCACGTCACCGGTCACGTAGTGGCCGTCGAAGCAGCTTGCCTCGAAGCCGGCGAGGCCCGGGCGCAGCGCGGCGACGACGCGCTTCATAGCATCCACGTCCTGGTAGATCAGCGCATCGGCGCCGATGTATTGGCGGATCTCCTCGACGGAGCGGTTGTGTGCGATCAGTTCCTCGGTCGTCGGCATGTCGATGCCGTAAACGTTGGGATAGCGCACCGGCGGCGCGGCGGAAGCAAGGTAGACCTTGCGTGCGCCCGCCTCGCGAGCCATCTGCACGATCTCCTTGGACGTGGTGCCGCGCACGATGGAGTCATCCACCAGCAGCACATTCCGGTCCTTGAACTCGACACCGATGGCATTGAGCTTCTGGCGCACCGACTTCTTGCGCGCGCCCTGCCCCGGCATGATGAAGGTGCGGCCGACATAGCGGTTCTTCACGAAGCCCTCGCGATAGGGCTTGCCGATGCGGTGGGCCAGTTGCATGGCCGAGGGGCGGCTGCTTTCCGGAATCGGGATGACGACGTCGATCTCGTTGGGCGGCATCGTGGAGATGACCCGCTGGGCCAGGGTCTCGCCCATGTTCAGCCGCGCCTGGTAGACCGAGATGCCATCCATCACCGAATCCGGGCGGGCCAGGTAGACGAACTCGAACATGCAGGGGTTCAGCGTCGGGTTGTCATTGCACTGCTCGGTGTGCAGCTTGCCGGTCATGTCGATGAAGAGGGCTTCGCCGGGCGCCACGTCGCGCTCCAGCTGGTGGCCGGTGCCTTCCAGCGCGACGCTTTCGCTGGCCACCATGACCTCGCCGTTGGCCGAGCGGCCGAAGCACAGCGGGCGGATGCCGAAGGGGTCGCGGAAAGCCAGCAGGCCCTGGCCGGCGATCAGCGCGATGACGGCGTAGCTGCCCTTGATGCGCTTTTGCACCGCACGCACGGCGGAGAAGATCTCCTTGGGCGTCAGTGGCAGGTCGCGCGCGGCCAGCTCCAGCTCGTGCGCCAGCACGTTGATCAGCACCTCGGTGTCGCTCTCGGTGTTGATGTGGCGACGGTCGATGTCGAAGAGCTCGTCCTTCAGTGCATGCGCATTGGTCAGGTTGCCGTTGTGCACCAGCACGATGCCGAAAGGCGCGTTCACGTAGAAGGGCTGCGCCTCTTCCTCGCTGTAGGCATTGCCGGCTGTCGGGTAGCGCACTTGGCCCAGGCCGATGCTGCCCGGCAGCGCGCGCATGTTGCGGGTGCGGAAGACATCACGCACCATGCCGCGCGCCTTGTGCATGAAGCACTTGTTGCCCTGCATGGTGACGATGCCGGCGGCGTCCTGGCCGCGGTGCTGCAGCAGCAGCAGCGCGTCATACAGGAGCTGGTTGACGGGGGAGGCAGCGAGAGCGCCGACGATGCCGCACATGGCGAGGGTCCTTAATTGGTCGATTCCGCTTCAGATGGGGTCATCGAGCGGGAAACAAATCGGGCAAGTGGTTCGGGCAGCAAGGGCGCCACGTCGAGCAACACATCACTGAGCACGGGTGCGGCACGCGAGGCCCGCCAGGTGCTTGACTCCGCCAGGGGCGAAGCGCCAATGACGAGCACAAGCAACAGTGCGATGAAGACACCACGCAGCGCACCAAAACCGGCGCCACCCAGGCGGTCCACGATGGACAGCGGCGTGGCGTGAATCAGCGTCTTGACCAGGCGCGAGGCCAGGCTCMAGACGATCAGCACGAAGAAGAAGGCGATCGCCAGCGCGACAACATGCAGGGCGGCAGGGCCGAACTTGCTGGTCATGGAGGCAGGCAGCAGGTCCTCGACGACAGGCGCCAGCGGCGACGCGGCGAAATAGGCGACCACCCAGCCGGCGAGTGACATGACCTCGAAGATCAGGCCGCGCCACAGGCCGATGCCGATCGAGATCAGCAGCACTGCCGCGAACGCGAGGTCGACCCAGCTGAGCGCGACATCCATGGCGGGCTACAGCGTCAGGATGGCGCCGGGCAGGCCCGCGCCCTTGAGCTTGGACGCGGCGCGCTCGGCCTCGTCGCGGCTTGCAAACGGCCCCAGGCGCACGCGCACGCGACGACCATCGGCCGTGTCCACGGCCTGCGCATAGGTCTTGAGGCCGAGCTTCTCGACCTTGCTGCGTACGTCCTGCGCGGTCTTGTTCTCACCGTAGGCGCCTACCTGCACGATGAAGCGTGCGGCAGAAGCAGCAGGCGTGCTGGCCGATGTCTCCTTGCCCTCCAGCAGGGCCTGGGCGCGTGCGCCGTCGTTGGCGTGGGCCTTGGGTTTGTCGGCCGGCTTATCTACCGGTTTGTTGTCGGCCGGCTTGTCGGCTGGTTTTTCAGCAGGCTTTTCGGCAAGTCTGACCGGCGGCTTTTCGGCGGGCTTGGCCTCCGCCGGTGCCACGGCACTGGCGGCTGCAGGCGGCGCGACTTCTGGCGCGGCGGCGGTATCGGCCTGGGCCAGGGGCTCACGCGTCGGCACGGCCAGCGGCGGCGCGGTGTCCTTGCGGGGGATGTCGATGGGCAAGTCGACGGGAATCGGCCGCGGCTGGGTTTCGAAGATCAGAGGGAAGCCGACCACACCGGCCGCCACCAGCACGGCCGCGCCGATAAGGCGGCGGCGGGCGCGCAAGCGCAGCTGCTGCACGTCGTCGGCCGCCTTGGCGCCGGACTTGGCCGACTTTTTGGGCGGCACCGCAGCGGCGGTGTCATCGCGCTTGAGAAAGGAAAACAGGCCCATCGGCAGCGTCTGGCGTCAGTGGAAGGTGGGGGGCTGGGGTGCGGTAGCACCAGCCGTCACGCGCGGCAGGCCCTGTTGAAGCACCCCGCCCACGGTGTAGAAGGAACCGAAGACGAGGATTCTATCGGCCGTGGTCGCCCCGGCCGCCGCTGCATGCAGGGCGTCCAGCGGGTTGGCATGGGTGTGCGTCGCGACATCGGGCGGCGTCTTCAGCCCTGCGGCGAGAAAGGCCGCTTCAAGCTGCTCGGCCTTGGCGGCGCGGGGAATGGCCAGGTCGGTGAAATGCCAGACGTCCACCAGCGGCGCGATCCTGGCCAGGATGCCCGCCAGGTCCTTGTCCGCCATCGCCCCAAAAACGGCATGGGTGCGCGGGAAAAAGCCCATTTGGTCCAGGTTCTGGGCCAGCGCCGCGACGGCGTGGGGGTTGTGGGCGACGTCGAGCACGACGGCCGGCTGGCCAGCCAGCACCTGGAAGCGGCCCGGCAGCTCGACCAGGGCCAGGCCGGTGCGCACAGCCTGGGCGCTGATGGGCAGCCGGTCGGCTAGCGCCTCGAAGGCAGCCAGCACCCCGGCGGCGTTCAGCAGCTGGTTGACACCGCGCAGCGCCGGATAGGCCATGCCGGAGAAGCGCTTGGCTCGCCCGGCCCATTGCCATTGCGTGCGGTCACCGCTGAAGGTGAAGTCGCGGCCCAGCTGCCGCAGGTCGGCGCCGATCTCCATGGCCCGCTCCGCCAGCGAGGCCGGCGGCATCGGGTCGCTGACGACGACAGGCCGGCCCGTGCGCATGATGCCGGCCTTCTCGCGGCCCACGCTTTCACGATCGGGGCCGAGGAATTCGGTGTGGTCCAAGTCGATGCTGGTGATGACGGCACAGTCGCTGTCGATGACGTTGACGGCGTCCAGCCGGCCGCCCATGCCCACCTCGAGGATGACCAGGTCCAGCGGTTCCTCTTGCAGGCGCCGCAGGATGGCCAGCATCGTGAACTCGAAATAGGTCAACGTGATGCCCCCGCGCGCGGCCTCGACGGCCTCGAAGTGCGGCTCCAGCGACTCGGCCGCCACCGGTGCGCCACCCACACGGCAGCGCTCCTGGAAATGCACGAGATGGGGCTTGATGTAGAGGCCGACGCGATAGCCGGCGTGCAGCGCGATGGATTCCAGCATCGCGCAGGTCGAGCCCTTGCCATTGGTGCCGGCGACGACGATGGTGGGGCAGTCGAAGGCAATGCCCAGCCGCTCGCGCACGGTCGCGACGCGGTCCAGCGTCATGTCGATGGACTTGGGGTGCAGGCGCTCGCAGTGAGCGAGCCATTCATCGAGCGTCATGGTCGAGCGTCATGGMGAAACAAAAAACAAAAGCCAGGCACGGGGCCTGGCTTGGGACCCTGCGGGCGACGTTCAGGCGACGGCGTCCGCGCTCTGGCGTTGCAGCATGGCGAGCTGGCGGGCGATGGTCTCGCGCAGCTGGCGGCGGTCCACGATCATGTCGATGGCACCCTTCTCCATCAGGAACTCGGCGCGCTGGAAGCCGGCGGGCAGCTTCTCACGCACGGTGTTCTCGATGACGCGCGGGCCGGCGAAGCCGATCAGCGCCTTGGGCTCGGCCAGCACGATGTCGCCCACGAAGGCRAAGCYRGCRSWCACRCCGCCCATGGTCGGGTCGGTCAGCACACTGATATAGGGCAACTTGGCCTTGGCCAGTCGCGTCAGCGAGGCATTGGTCTTGGCCATCTGCATCAGCGAGAGCAGGCCTTCCTGCATGCGTGCGCCGCCGGTGGCGGTGAAGCAGATGAAGGGCGTCTTCTGCTCGATGGCGGTCTCGACGCCACGCACGAAGCGCTCGCCGACGACCGAGCCCATGGAGCCGCCCATGAAGTCGAACTCGAAGCAGGCGGTCACGACCGGCACGCTCATGATGGCGCCGCCCATGACGATCAGCGCGTCAGTCTCGCCGGTGTTCTCCAGCGCTTCCTTCAGGCGGTCGGGGTACTTCTTGCTGTCCTTGAACTTCAGCGCGTCGACCGGCAGCACTTCCTGGCCGATCTCGTAGCGGCCTTCACCGTCGAGGAAGGCGTCCAGGCGCGCACGGGCGCCGATGCGATGGTGGTGCGAGCACTTGGGGCAGACGTTGATGTTCTGCTCGAGGTCGGTCTTGTAGAGCACCGTCTCGCAGCTCGGGCACTTGATCCACAGGCCCTCAGGCACCGTGCGCCGGTCGGCGAGGTCGCCCTGCTGGATCTTGGGCGGGAGCAGTTTGTCGATCCAACTCATGTCAGTTCCTCTTGTCGAGTGCGGCACGGATGTCTTGGATGAACGCCGCGCCGGTCAGGGCGACATTATCGGCTGGCTGGCGCTCCAGCAGCTCGACCAGCTTGGAGCCGATGACGACCGCGTCGGAAACGTCGGCAACGGCCCGTGCCGTCGCGCCGTCGCGGATGCCAAAACCAACGCCCACCGGCACGCTGACGTGCTGGCGGATGCGCGGCACAGTCTCGGCCACGGCCGCCGTGTTCAGGTGGCCGGCGCCGGTCACACCCTTGAGCGACACGTAATACACGTAGCCGCTGGCCAGCTTGCCGACCTGGGCCATGCGCGCCTCGGTGGACGTGGGGGCGAGCAGGAAGATCGCATCCATGTCGGCAGCGCGCAGCTTGGCAGCGAACTCCTCGCATTCCTCGGGCGGGTAGTCGACGATCAACACACCGTCCACGCCGGCGTCCTTGGCGTCGGCCACGAAGGCGTCCAGGCCATAGCGTTCGACCGGGTTGGCGTAGCCCATCAGCACCAGCGGTGTCTTGCTGTTGCGGGCACGGAACTCGCGCACGAAGCCAAGCACCTTGCGCAGGCCGATACCGTTCTTCAAGGCGCGTTCACCGGCGCGCTGGATGACGGGGCCATCGGCCATCGGGTCGGAAAACGGCACGCCCAGCTCGATGACGTCGGCGCCGGCCTCGGCCATGGCCAGCAGCAGATCGACTGTTGCACTCGGGTACGGATCACCCGCGGTGACGAAGGGGATC
>NZ_JBFUMO010000359.1:0-6044 GCF_054049355.1 Roseateles sp. P5_E11
GAACAGGGCCAGGGGCATGCCGCCGATGTACTGGGTCTGGCTGCTGGACCAGGTGTGGAAGTCGCCATGGGCATCCAGCCAGAGTACACGCTCGGGCGGCTGGCCGGCTTGCTGCAGACCGGCCAGTAGCCCCAAGCTGGAGACACAGTCGCCGGCGAGGCTGACTGGCCGGCAGCCACTGCGGGCCAGCGTGGCGACACGAGCAGCCAGCAGGGCGTAGAGGCGCCCCAAGTTGTCCAGCTTGGCGATGGGATCGTCGATCCGCGTCGCATGCTGCCGTGCCGGTGCCAGCACTTCCCAGGGATGGGGGTCGATGTCGAGCACGCGGCGCAGGCCGTCGCGGCGCTGGCCCATCAGGTAGGGCAGCAGAAGCCTTGCATTCACAGCCATCTGTCGGGCTCCATGGGATAGCCAAGCCTGTCCATCATCTCGCGCACCTCGGTCCGCTGAGCCAGGTCCAGCAGCAAGGCGCTTCTTTTGTGCCAGCGTTTGGAGCTCGGTGGTTCGGTGGCCATCTTGATGGGCAGCGCATCTGGCGGGGCCATGGCGGGCAGGCCCAGATGGTCGGTGATCAACCGCAGCGTTGCGATGGGGTTGTCGACGAAGTCTTCAAAAGACACGCGCAGGGTGCAGACGCCGCTTTGCAGGATGGCTTCGTGGATGGAGTACCACTGGTTCAGGCACACCTCTTCCAGCTTCGCCCGGGTGAACTGGCGCCAGTTGGGTGGCAGGTCGAACTTCCACCACTTGCGGCCGAAAGCCACGGTGTCGGAATAGCCGGGGATGACGAGTTCGCAGCCGATCTTGCTGAGGTCGTGGGAGAAGAATCCCAGCGGGTAGAGCCAGCCGTCCATCAGGCCGTTGATGGACTGCGCGAAACCCCGGGTCAGATGGATGTAGCTCACCTCGGCGTTGGGGAACAACTGCTCGTACATGCCGATGCGGTAGGCGTCGGACGGCGCCTTGAACAGCAGCACCGATTCCCGCACATCGGCCGGGCCGAAGGGCCGCCGCTTGAGCGTGGGTACCACGAAGGGAGGCTCCTCGATTTTCAAGGGTTCGTCGAAGTGCCGGCCGTCGCCGCGGTTGGCCTTGCCGTCGTAGTAGCTGATCCGCCAAGGCTCGTCGCTGAACACGGTGGAGAGCACAAGTTCCTGGAGCTCGGTTTCGCTGCGACGCTCGCCGCCTTCGAACTGGCCCAAGGCCGCCTCCAGCGACTGTTCCAGGCGCCGCTCGGCAGCGGTGTCCAGGAAACGCGACGGGAACTGCAGCAGGAGCCGGTTCTTCCACTTCCTGAGCAGCAGCTCGGTATCGAGGAGGTCCGCCGAGGCAAAGGAAACCTCGTCCAGAATGTTGCTGCTCAATTCCTCGACATTGGCCACCCGCTCGATGCCATCGCTGTCGGAGTTCTGATTGAAGCCGTTGCCCGACAAGGCCAGCAACGGGTCCAGTTCCCCATCCAGTGAAGCGATGCTCGGATGCAGGGCCAGGGCCTCCTTGAAGAGGCTGGATCCGCCGCGCGAGCCGCACAGGATGACGGCCACCCTGCGGACCCTCGTTCTCAGGCCTGAGCGCGGGACGGCGCGGCGCGCCTTGATGGCCAGTAGCAGGCTGTCCATGGGGGGCGATGCGTCAGGTTCCTGGAATCGATCAAGCCCAGGTCATCTCGTAGACGAAGAACTGCTGGCGCCCGGTTTCGTCCGTGGCTTCGCTGGCCAGCTCCCTGGTCTGCAGGCCCGCTGTTTGCGCCAGGCGCTTCATGGCCTCGATCTCACCGAAGTTGGACTGCACGAAATAGATGCGCCCTTTGGGCTTCAAATGCCGGCCCACGCCTTCGAAGAAGCGCGTGTTGGTCTTGAAATCGGTGTCCCACTGGGACATGGCCACCACATCGTGTGCCGGCTTGTTTCGGAACGGCAGGTTGGCGGTGATGACATCGAACTGCTCGTCGCCCAGCGCCTCGAACAAATTGGACTGCAGCGCTGTCATGGTGCCGGCAAAGCCGTGCATCTGGGCGTTGTGGGTGGCGCTTTGGATGGCCGCCGGGTTGATGTCCACGCCCACCACCCTCCCTGCGCCCTGGTAGCAGGCAAAGATGCCAATGACGCCTGAGCCGGTGCCCACGTCCAGCACGGTTTCGCCTGGCGCGACCGTGAAATTCCTGACCAGCGGCAGGCTGTCGGCGAAGGGCCAGAAGGTGTCGGGGTAGACCAGGAACTCCTTGTCCAGATAGCGGACTTTGCGGCCTTCCGGCGGCACGGATTTGAAGAGTTGCTGCCGCTGTGCCTGCCACTGGTCTGTGTAGCTCGTCAGGTCCATCTGCCACCTCCAGGGCCAAAGCATTGCCAGATTTGCTTGAACTGGCAACGGAGAAATCTCCTATGCCGCAGTTTGGACAAGTTAGGTCATACGTCACGCAACAGGCCTTGCAAGACGCAAGCCGTGCCCGTACTCTTCGTTCAAACGAGCTTAGACAACACACTTAACCCGTTATCCAGGTGGCCTTCATGGCCTTGGCGTGTTGGGTGCGGGAGGACCAAATGAGCGCTCCGACCCCGGCGGGTCGCGGTCTGAACCGCCGTCTGAATCGCCGTCATCTGGCAGGCCTGGCCTCACTCGCCGTGCTTGCCACGGCGTTTGGCCTGAGCCGGCGCCGGTCCGGCCCGCCCTTGGCGCCCGAGCGGCTCTCGATTGCGCTTCCCCAGGCGCCGCATGCCGGTCTTATTCACATCGCCGCGGCACGGGGCTTCTTCGATGAACGCGGTCTGGCAGTGACGGTGCTGCCGCAAACCCATGGCAAAGCTGCGCTGGCCGAGCTCCTGCGAGGCGGCGCGGACCTCGCCGCCGCGGCCGACGTGCCCATCGTCATCGAGGTGCTCAAAGGTGCGCCGCTGAGCATGGCGGCGGCGGTGGCGAGCGCCTCCAACGAACTGGCCGTGCTGGCGCGTCGCGACCGCGAAATCAGCTCACCGGCCGGCCTGCAGGGGCGCCGGGTGGGCGTCACCCTCGGGACCAGCGGCGAATACTTCCTGTGGGCCTTCATGGTGCGCCATCGCCTGGCCCCGCAGTCGCTGATCCTCGTGGACCTGCCGCCAACCCGCCTGATCGCCGCGCTGCGCGACGGCAGCGTGGACGCCATCGCCGCCTGGCAGCCGGTCCGGCATGAAGCCGAACTGGCCCTGGGCAGCGCCATCATCTCGTTCAGTGCACCCGATGCCTATGCCCAGAACTACGTGCTTGTCGGCCGCAGCGAATTCATGTCCACCCGCGGCGAGGCTTTGCGCAGACTGCTGCTGGCCCTGCTGGATGCCGAGCGTTTCGTGCAGCTCGACCCCCAGCAGGCGAAGACGCTGCTGGCAGCACGCCTGAAGCTCGACCCCGAGGCGCTCGAGCCGGCCTGGCAGGCGCTGGATCTGGAGGTCGATCAGCAGCAGGCCCAGTTGGTCACGCTCGAAGATGTGGCGGGCTGGGCGATGGCGCGCGGTTATGCGCCCACGCAGCCGATGCCGAACTTCCTGTCCCATCTGAGCCTCGACGCCTTGCTGGCCGCGAGCCCGGGGCGGGTGACGGTGGTGCGATGAAGATCAGCAGCAAGGCCCGGATCGCCGCAGCGCTGATGTTCGGCGCCATGGTGCTGATCGCCGCCAGCATCGGCTGGGCGAACACCCAGGTCAGTGCCGCTGTCAAGCAGCGCCGCCACAGCGCCGCGATCGCCAGCGCGCTCAACGACATCCGCATGGTCACCTTCGAATACCTGCTCAACCGTCGCGAACGCGCCCGATTGCAGGAACAGGCGGTCTGGCAGCGTCTTGAAGGCCTGCTTGCATTGCCGACCGGCCTTGACGATGCCGCAGCCAGGACACTGGCCGAGCTGCGCGCCAACGGCGAGGCCAGCCACCGCTTGTTCGGCGAAGTTGTGCCCACGCGAGCCGCCGGTGGCGTCGCCGACGAGGTCCAGCAGCGCTTCGAGGTCCAGATCTCCAGCCGGCTGCTGATCCTGCAGCAAAGAAGCCTCGTCGACGCGGCCAAGCTGATTGACGATGCGGGCGTTCGTATCGACGAGACGCAACAGCGAGTGGTCCTCGTGACGGCCGCGGGACTGGTGTTGATGGCGCTGATCACGGGGGCTGCCGTCTGGATGTTCMGGCGCGACGTGCTCCGCCCGATCGCGCGGCTCGAGCAGGCCACTCGCGAGGTGGCCGCCGGCAACTGGTCGTTCGAGCTCGATGTCGGCAGCGCCGATGAACTCGGCGAGATGGCGCGCCACTTTGACGCGATGACGCGCGCGCTGCGGGATTCCTTTGGCCAGCTCGAGCTCAGCAATCGGGAACTCGTCTCGCTGAACAATGAGCTCGAGTCATTCAGCTACTCGGTCTCGCACGACCTGCGCAGCCCCCTTCGCAGCATGGATGGCTTCTCGCTGGCTTTGATCGAGGACTATGGCGATCAGCTCGACGACGAGGCCCGTGACAGCCTGCAGCGCATCCGCGCCGCCAGCCAGCGCATGGGTCGCCTGATCGACGAGCTGCTGGGCCTGGCGCGGGTGACGCGAGCCGAGCTGCGCATTCAGGAGGTGGACATCAGCGCCATGGTCCACGAGATGGCGGCCACACTGGCCCGGAGTCAACCCGAGCGCCAGGTGCGCTGGGAGATCGACGAGGGCATCAGGGTGCAGGCCGACCGGGAGCTGATCCACATCGCGCTGCAGAACCTGCTCGAAAACGCCTGGAAATTCACGGGCAAGACCGTCGACGCCGTCATTCGCGTGGGTATGCGCCATGAAGGCAGGGACCGGATCTGTTTTGTTGCCGACAACGGTGCAGGCTTCGACATGGCCTACGCCGATCGCCTGTTCGGCGCCTTCCAGCGCCTTCACCACGAAAGCGATTTCCCGGGCACCGGCGTCGGCCTGGCGATTGTTCAGCGTGTGCTGCGCCGCCATGGCTGGCCGTTATGGGCCCAGGCCAGCCTCGGCAGTGGCGCCACATTCTTCTTCCGTATCCTGGAGCAAACCGATGAGCGACGAGAGCAAGGTCATCCTGCTGGTTGAAGACAACCCGGACGATGTCGCGCTGACGCTGCGCGCATTCAAGCGCAGCCATCTGATGAATCCGCTGGTTGTCGCCCGCGACGGCGTGGAAGCGCTCGATTTCCTGTTTGCGCGTGGTGCCCATGCCCATCGTGCTGAGGCGGCGCTGCCAACACTGATCATCCTCGACTTGAAGCTGCCCCGGCTGGATGGGCTTGGCGTGCTCAAGGCGATGCGCGCCGACCCCCGCACGGCGTTGCTTCCGGCAGTGATCCTGACCTCGTCGAAGGAGGAGCAGGACATCGTTTCGGGCTACAAGCTGGGCGCCAACAGCTATGTGCGCAAGCCCGTCGACTTCACCGAGTTTCTCGAGGCGGTCAAGGTGCTCGGTATCTACTGGCTCGCACTCAACCAATTGCCGCCGCGGCCGGCGTCGTCATGAATCAACGGCCGATCAGGGTTCTTGCCGTCGAGGACTCGGAAAACGACGCCCGCCTGGCGATGCGCCTGCTGCGCCGCGCAGGCTTCGCGCCTGATTTCCACCGGGTCCAGGATCTGGCGGCGCTGCAGTCAGCCCTTGTCCAGGGCCCGTGGGATGCGGTGATCTCCGACTTCAGCATGCCGGGCTTCAGCGGCCTGGAAGCGCTCACCACCTTCCGAGCGAGCGGTCTGGACATTCCCTTCATCTTTGTCTCCGGCACGATCGGCGAGGAAACGGCTGTGGTCRCGATGAAGGCCGGTGCCAACGACTATGTGATGAAGGACAACATGAGCCGGCTGGCGCCCGTGGTCGAGCGCGAACTCGTCCAGGCCGCTCGCCGGGCCGCGCATCGAGAGGCGGAGGCCGAGTTGAGACGCTTCGAGGCACAGCTCGGCGAGGCGCAAAAGATGGAATCCCTCGGGACGCTCGCAGGCGGCATCGCCCACGACTTCAACAACATCCTTGGCGCGATCCTCGGCAATGTCGAACTCGCGCGAGGTGAACTCGAGGCCGACCATCCCGCGCTGACGATGT
>NZ_JBFUMO010000360.1:0-6030 GCF_054049355.1 Roseateles sp. P5_E11
CCTGCGCCAGCGTGTCATCGATGAAGCTTTGCAGCCCTATCTGCACGACACCATGGACGCCTGGCAGCTTGGTCCCGATGGCCGCTCGGCGCGCATCAGTGACAGCGGCGTCAGTGCCCAGCAGGCCTTGATGCGGCGCTATTCAGAAGGGTAGACCCGCCATGGACCTGATCCTGTGGCGCCACGCCGAAGCCGAAGTCATCGCCCCTGGTCAGGATGACCTGCAGCGCGCGCTGACCCCCAAGGGCGAGCGCCAGGCCCGGCGCATGGCGGCCTGGCTCAACCATCGCCTGGCCGCAACGACGCGCGTGCTCGTCAGCCCTGCACTGCGCTGCCGGCAGACGGCCGAGGCCCTGGGCCGCGAGGTGCGCATCCTGCCGTCCATCGCGCCCGATGCGCCGATCTCGGCCCTCATCGAGGCCTCGCGCTGGCCCAAGTCGGTTGAGCCGGTGCTGATCTGCGGCCACCAGCCGACGCTGGGCCTATTGGCTGCCCATTTGCTGGCCGGCGTGGACCAGG
The DNA here is from genome assembly GCF_054049355.1 of Roseateles sp. P5_E11. Classification (NCBI taxonomy): domain Bacteria; kingdom Pseudomonadati; phylum Pseudomonadota; class Betaproteobacteria; order Burkholderiales; family Sphaerotilaceae; genus Roseateles; species Roseateles sp. P5_E11. The sequence goes on from NZ_JBFUMO010000360.1 coordinate 520, forward strand.
AGTGGGCCGTCAAGAAGGGCGCCGTGTGGTGGCTGCGCTGGCGCCAGCGCGACGGCGAACCCGAGGTGACGCTGCACGCCGTCCAGGGGCCCGATGCGCTTTAGAGGTGTCGAACTTCTTCGGGCTTGTTCCACCAGTTGTTGTGCAGCCCGTCGTAGTACTGCACCGGCGCCGCGACCAGCTCCTCGGCCGGCACATCATCGAGGCAATTCACCTTGACCGACACGAAGGCGCCGCCGACCTGTTCGATGTAGCCGTGACCATAGGAGCGCACGCCGCAGGTCTTGCAGAACAGGTTGTGCACGCTGTTCGAGCCGAACTGGTAGTCGCTCTGCGCGTCCTCGCCGGCCAGCAGCCGGAAGGCGTCGGGCTTGACGCTGGCGCTCCAGTTGCGCGTCTTGAAGCAGATCGAACAGTTGCAGCGGCCGGTGCCGGCGGCGAGGTCGAGATCGACTTCGAAGCGCACGGCCTTGCAATGGCAGCTGCCGGTATAGGTCTTGAGCATGGCGGTCTCCGGGTGTGGAGCCGGCATGTTCGCTCAGTCGTGCTGTCAGCGGCTGGCAGCAGAGGCTGGTGCCGCTGGCGGAGTGAGGACGACGCGCACGCGCGAGCCCGTGCGCGGCACATGGCCCATCAGTTCCTGGCGCTGCCAGGCATAGAACTCGGCGATGCGCAGCTTGGCCGGGAGCTGTTTCCAACTGCCGCGCCAGTGCACGGTCCAGACGTACTCCGGCAGATAGCCGGCAGCGTCGATGCGCATCAGCGCGTCCATGTAGGCGTTGGACTTGGGCGCCTTTTGCAGCAGCTCCCGCCAGATGACGAGCAGCGTCCGGCGCGCGGTCATCTCACCTTCGAAGCTGGGTTCCAGGATGCCCAGCGGTGCCTGTGCCAGCGCACCGCTCTGGCTGGCCCAGTTGGCCAGACCGACGMCATAGGCCAGCCAGACGACGCTCTCGGTGGGATCGTCCGACGAGTCGATTTCGATCGCGGTCGATTTGCCGGCGTCGTCGCCCCAGGCAGGCAGCGCCATGCAGAGCGCCGCGAGGCAGGCGAGCAGCCGGCGACGCGAGCTCACGCCACGACGAGTTCGAGCAGCCCGCTGCGGGCCCAGGTCTCGGCCTCTTCCTTCAGCAGGAAGCGCGTGCGCGCTTGGCCGGCCGACCCGCCCTTGGGCAGTTGCAGCGTGAGCCGCTTGCCGTCGCGCGCCAGTCCGGGGCTGCCTGGTGCCTCCGTGCGGGCATGGCAGAGGATGACGGCCAGACGCAGCGCAATGAGCTGGTCCAGCAAGCTGGGATCGCTCAGCTGCGCTTCCAGCTTGCGCAGGCCACCGCGCTGGCCCAKGGCCAGGCCCGCCAGCCGCTGCAACTGGTTGGTTGAGAAGCCCGCCGCGTCGACATGGGCGATGACATAGGCGCTGTGGCGGTGGTGGTCGTGGTGGGAGACCAGCATGCCAACTTCATGCAGGGCGGCGGCCCAGCTCAACTCGCGCAGCAGCTCAGGCGCGGGCTTGAGCGTGAGCTGGTGGTAGAACAGCTCGGCCTGGCTGGCTACACGCTCGGCCTGCGCCATGTCCACGGCAAAGCGCTCCTGCAGCTCGGCGACGGAGTCCGCCCGCGGGTCGCGCGCGCCGCTGGGCTGCAGGCGCTCTACCAGATCGAAAATGACGCCCTGGCGCAGCGCGCCCTTGGTGGGCAGCAGCTCCTCGATGCCGAACTGGTTCAGCAGCGTGTAGAGGATGCACAGGCCACCGGCGACGACAGGACGGCGGTCGTCCTTGAGCCCAGGCAGTTGCAGCTTGTCCTGCGAGCCGGCCGCCAGGCATTGGGCGATGCACCAGCGCAGCGCGTCCGGCGTGATGCGGCCGTCGGTCTTGCCGCTGGCTGCCAGGATCTGCGACACCGCGCCAACCGTACCCGAGGAACCCAGGGCTTCCTGCCAGAGCTCGGGGCGGAACAGCGTCAGCGCTTCTTCCAGCTCGGCGCCGGCAGCCACCTGGGCGGCGCGGAAGGCCTCGGCCGTGTAGCGGCCGTCGGCGAAGAAGCGCACCGACAGCCCGACGCTGCCAACGCCGAAGGACTCGGCCAGCAGCGGCTTGCGGCCGCGGCCCAGGATCATCTCGGTGGAGCGGCCGCCGATGTCGATGACCAGGCGGGGCTTGTCGGAGGGCTGCAGCCGGGCGACGCCGGCAAAGATCAGCCGCGCTTCCTCGCGGCCGGCAATGACCTCGATGGGATGGCCAAGCACGGCCTGGGCGCGGGCCAGGAAGGCGTTGCGGTTGCGCGCCTCGCGCAGGGTCTGCGTCGCGACGGCGCGGATGCGTTCGGGCGCGATGCCGACGAGCTGCTCGCCGAAGCCCTGCAGGCAATTCAGGCCGCGCTGCATGGCCTCTTCGGTCAGCATGCCCTGTGCGTCCAGGCCGGCGCCCAGGCGCACGGCCTCCTTGATGTAGCTGACGCGCTGGTAGCGCTCGCCCGACAACCGGGCCAACTCCAGGCGGAAGCTGTTGGAGCCGATGTCGATGGAGGCCCAGATTCGGCCGGCTGGATCAGGGCGCGTCGTCATGGCGGCGGATTGTCGGGGCAAAATTTGGCGCTCCCTTCGTATCTCACCCTGGAGCCCCCACCTTGAAAGACGAGATCGACAGCCTCGCGCCGTCCCGCGACTTCAGCCGCCGCAGCTTTGTGCAGACGACGGTGGGTAGCGGCTTCGCGGCCGCCGTGCTGCCGGTGACGGCCCAGACGATCTCCACCGACACGGCGGGCCTGGAGGCGGGTCCGGTCAGCATCCCCGTGGGCGATTTCCAGATGCCGGCCTATCGCGCCGCGCCGGCGGGCAAGAAGAACCTGCCGGTCGTGCTGGTGGCCTGCGAGATCTTCGGCGTGCACGAGCACATCGCGGACGTCTGCCGGCGGCTGGCCAAGCAGGGCTACCTGGCCATCGCGCCCGAGTTGTTCGCACGCCACGGCGATGCCGGCGCCTACACCGACATTCCCAAGCTGGTCAGCGAGGTCGTCGCCAAGGCGGCCGACGCCCAGGTCAACGGCGACCTGGACGCCACGGTCGCCTGGGCGGCGGCGAACGGCGGTGATCCCGCCAAGCTGGCCATCACCGGCTTTTGCTGGGGTGGGCGCACGACCTGGTCCTATGCGGCCCACAACCCCAGGCTGACGGCTGCAGCCGCCTGGTACGGCCCGGTGGCACGCAACTACAACGCTGGCGACAAGACTGTCGTCGAGCGCGCCGCGAGCATCAAGGCGCCGGTGCTGGCGCTGTACGGCGCGGCCGATGGCGGCATCCCGGTCGAGACGCTGACCCAGCTCGAAGCCGCGCTCAAGGCGGCGGGCAACACGAAATGCGAGTTCGTCGTCTACCCCGACACGCCGCATGGCTTCTGTGCCGACTACCGCCCCAGCTACCGCAAGGCCGCGRCCGACGACGCCTGGGCGCGAGCGCTGGCCTGGTTCAAGAAATGTGGCGTGGCTTGACCCGTCTGCTACGCTGACCGCCCTCGGGCCGCAGTCCATGGCTGTGGCCCGTTGCTTTTGCCTGATTCCATGACCCTTCTCTACATCGTGCTCGCCACCTTCGCGGGCGGGCTGCTGTCGGTGCTCGTTGCCGCGAGCCTGACCGTCGGCGTGCTGACCCGCCTCGTCAAGAGCCTCGTCAGCCTGTCGGCCGGCATCCTGCTGGGCACGTCGCTGTTGAACGTGCTGCCCGAGGCCTTCGAGAGCCACACAGCCAAACCGCAGGTGCTGTTCGCCGTGCTGCTGGGCGGCCTGCTGTTCTTCTGGCTGCTGGAGAAGGTGGAGCTTTACCGCCACGTCCACCATCACGAGGGCGATGGCCACCATCACCACCACCACTTCGACGCCGAGCAGGCCGGGCGCGGCGGCCTGACCGTGCTGGTGGGCGACAGCATCCACAATTTCTGTGACGGCGCCATCATCGCGGCCGCCTTCCTGGCCGACACGCGGCTGGGCTTCGCCACGGCGCTGGCCATCGTCGCCCACGAGATCCCGCAGGAGGTGGGCGACTACATCGTGCTGCTCAACGCCGGCTTCAGCCGCGGCAAGGCGCTGCTGTTCAACGCGATCTCGGGCATGGCGGCGGTCGTCGGCGGCGTGCTGGGCTACTTCCTGATCGGCGGCTTCGAGGGTGTGCTGCCCTATCTGCTGGTGCTGGCGTCCAGCAGCTTCATCTACATCTCGGTGGCCGACCTGCTGCCCCAGCTGCAGCAGCGCCTGGCCTGGCGCGAGACCTTTGCCCAGGTCGCGTGGCTGGGCGTGGGCCTGGGCGTGGCCTTCGCGGTGTCCCAACTGCTGCATGGCACTCATTGACGCAGGGTTGCGCGGCGCGCTGGTTGCCGTGCTGATCCTCGTGGTGCTGGTGCTGCTGCCGCATTGGCGGCATGCACGGCACGCCGATCTCGTGCGCACGGGCATTGCGCTGTCGCTGTCCTCTGCCGTGCAGGCCATTTCTGCCTCGCCCTGGGTCGAACACGAGCTGCGCTGCGCCGTCCAGGCGCCCGGCATCGGCATCTCGCTCGGCTCTGCCGTGCTGTTCTGGCTGTTCGCGCGCGCCGTCTTCGAGGACGGCTTTCGCCTGCGCGCCTGGCATGGCGTGCTGTGGGCCGCCGTCGCGCTGTTCGGCGCGACGATCTGCCTGTGGTGGGGTTGGTGGCCCGCCTTCGTGCTGTTGCGGGCCTTGCCCATCGCTTTCGCGGCACTGGGCCTGGCCGCCGTGGTGGGGCCATGGCGGGCGGACCTCGTCGAAAAGCGCCGGCGCCTGCGCGGCCTCGTCGTCGGCGGCGGCGCAAGCTACGCCGTCGTCATGGTGGCCCTGCGTATCGGCTCACCGAACGGCACGTTGAGCGGCGCCGCCGCGCTTGGCGACGTGGCCATGATGCTGACGCTGACCAGCCTCGTCGCCTGGCAACTGTTGCGGCCGCGCGTGTCGGGCCTGTGGGACGAAGACGTCGCGCCGCCGCCACCTCCCGCGCTGCCGGCCGAGGACCCGCAGGACCGGGCGTTAGCCGCCGCGCTGGCCATGCTGATGGGCGAGGGCCGCGGCTACGCACAGGAGGGTTTGAGCCTGGCCAGCCTGGCCGAGCAGCTCGGCACGCCGGAGTACCGGCTGCGCCGCGTCATCAACCAGGGCCTGGGCCACCGCAACTTCAATGCCTTCGTCAACGGTCTGCGCCTGCTTGAGGCCAAGCGCCGCCTGGCCGACCCCGGCGAGCGCGGCCTGCCGGTGCTGACGATTGCGCTGGACGTGGGCTTTGGCTCCATCGGGCCCTTCAACCGCGCCTTCAAGGCCGATACCGGCCTGACGCCCACCGAATTCCGCCGGAAAGCGCTGGCCGATTCCTAAAAACGCCTCGGCGTTTCGTCAAAAGCAGCGCCGAAACCTGCACAGCGCGGGTTTCGGCCAGACATAGCGGGCAGGGTGGCCGAGGCTGAGGGCTTCTCAACTTCCGAGGAGCCAGCCATGTTCTTCCGCTTCCTGCTCACC
>NZ_JBFUMO010000361.1:0-6023 GCF_054049355.1 Roseateles sp. P5_E11
GCTTTTCGATCGAGTACCCCTGTGACTCGACGACCGAGCAAAGGTGGTTTTTGCTGACAGTGACGCCGTTGGCCCAGCAGCGCCCGAATGGCGTGGTGGTCATGCACCTCAACATCACGGAGCAGAAGATCGGCGAAAACAGGATCAGGCGCCTGAACCGCGTCTATGCGATGTTGAGTGGCATCAATGCGCTGATAGTGCGCGCGCGCGGCTACGACGAGTTGTTCCGCGAGGCCAGCCGGCTGGCAGTCGACCTCGGCGCCTTCAAGATGGCCTGGATCGGTGTCATGGATCCCTTGACCCTGGAATGCAAGGCAGTCGCCTCGCACGGCAGCGAGCCGGGCAATGTCAACCCTATCCCGCCGAGTGCCCGCGTAGACGCACCGAGCAGCGACCGGCCGGCCTGCCGAGCGCTTCGGTCATCGCAGCCAGTGATCTGCAACGATATCGAGAGCGACCTGGCGATAGCGCCATTCCGCGCCGAGCTGCGGGGCGGGGGCTACCGATCATTTGGCTATTTCCCTTTGACGCTGCACGGGCAGCCATGGGCAGTCATGGCGCTGTTTTCGGGCGAGGCCGGCATATTCGATGCGCAGGAAATGCAGCTATTGCAGGAGCTGGCCGGCGATATCTCCTTCGCGCTCGACCATATCGAGAAACTGGAGCGGCTGGAGTACCTCGCCTATTTCGACGTGCTGACCGGATTGGCGAACCGCACGCTGTTCCTTGATCGGGTGACATGGCATCTGCTCGCCGCTATCGCCGGCGGCCACCCCATGGCCGTGTTCCTGTTCGATCTCGAACGCTTCAAGAACATCAACGACAGCCTGGGCCAGGTGACCGGCGACGAACTGCTGCGTCAGGTCGCCGCGTGGCTGGTTCAGCAAATGGGCGATGCTGGTCTGGTGGCACGCATCGGTTCGGACCGCTTCGCCGCGGTGCTGCCGCGTGTCACGCACCAGAGCGGCATACGGCAGCTGCTGGAGCAGACTTTGATGGCGTTCTTGAACCATTCCTTCCCGCTCAATGAGGCGGTGTTCCGCATCTCCGTCAAGGTGGGTGTCGCGGTGTTCCCGGACGACGGCGCCAGCGCCGAGAGCTTGTTCAAGAACGCCGAAGCGGCCTTGAAAAAGGCCAAATCCAGCGGTGACCGCTACCTGTTCTATACGCCGCAGATGACCGCCTCGGTAGCCAGCAAGCTGGCACTCGAGAACCAGCTGCGACAGGCGCTGGAGAACGGGGAATTCGTACTTCACTACCAACCCAAGGTCGATCTGCGCAGCGGCTTGCTGACTGGCGCCGAGGCCTTGATACGCTGGAATGACCCACGCACGGGTCTGGTACCGCCGACCCAGTTCATTCCGATCCTCGAAGAGACCGGTCTGATCTACGAGGTTGGGCGCTGGGCCCTGCGCAGTGCAATCAGCGACTATCTGCGCTGGCGCCGCGACGGCTTTTCAGCCGTGCGTATCGCCGTCAATGTGTCGCCGCTGCAGCTGCGCAATCGCGACTTCATCGCCGAGGTTGAGCAAGCCATCAGCATCGACCCGCAGGCAGCGGCCGGCCTGGAGTTGGAGATCACAGAAAGCCTGATCATGGAGGACGTGCTGCATAGCATCAGCAGCCTGCGCGCGATCCGCGCGATGGGCGTTCGTGTCGCCATCGACGACTTCGGTACCGGATTTTCGTCGCTGAGCTATCTGTCCAAATTGCCGGTCGACACACTCAAGATCGACCGTTCCTTCGTCGTCGACATGACCACCAGCTCGGAAGGCCTGGCACTGGTCTCGACCATCATCACGCTCGCGCACTCTCTGAAGCTCAACGTGGTGGCCGAAGGCGTGGAGACCGAGGCGCAGCGGCGCTTGTTGCAGGAGCTGGTCTGCAATGAGATGCAGGGTTATCTGTTCAGCCGGCCGCTGCCCTGCGATGCCTTCGAGGCGCTCTATCTTGATCCGCCAGCGGGCGGTGCAGATCGGCTCGATGCATGAATCCGGCACTTCAGACTCGTCATGATGGTTGCATTTCGGGTGAGCGACATGATCAACGCCCGCTGCGTCGCCGCTGTGACGAGGGCGCTGCGGAAAGTCGACCCACGCGCGGTGGTGCAGATCGACCTCCATGCCCACGTGGTCGAGATAGAAGCCCACAGCGCCACGGCCCGACGCTTTGCTCGCTGATATGAAGGACAGCCTGTTCTGCGCCACGCATCAGGAGCAGGTCCGTGACGCCGCGTCGGCGCTTCGCCACCGGCAGCGACGAAGCGAAGGCCGTCAGGGGTGCACGGGTTGATGCCGTGGATGATGCTTGGCAATCGCAGCACCGACTGCGCGTTTGAGCTTGTGCACCGCTCCGGCGATGGCCTGGTGCGCGTTGGCGGCGCTGTCGTTCACGACGATGGCCTCTTCGCCGCTGAGCCGTGCATCGAGCATGCAATGAATGTCGTCGGTTCCAGACTTGGCCCGGCTGTTCGCGTCGGACAGATGAACTTCGACGCGCGTGACGCGTTCGCCAAAGCGCCCGAGTGCGGCATTGACGACCGCGTCGAGATGKTCGGTCATCGCCGCGCTGCCGTCGGTGTTGGGGTCAGTGTGGAGCAAGATCTGCATGGGGTCCTTCAAAGTCGTGCGAAGCGTTTGTGCGGCCGGAGCTGTCAGCCCTAGTTTGTGCGGTGCGATCGTCCGGGTCCGTGCGCTGTCGCACGGTCGCGTACCGTGCCCGTCATGCCTGCAGCGGGCAGGGCGGGCGCGATCACAAGCACTACACCGGCAGCTTCGCGGGGACGAGCAATGGGCGTATCGACTTGGCGCCCTCCCGCACGCCAAGGTACGCCTTGACCGACGCGATCACCAGCGGCACGGCCCCGAACACGATGAACACCACGTCGCCCGGCATGCGCATCCATTCGAGCAGCTGCGAACGTTCGCTGGCGATGTAGTCCAGGCTGCGGGCATGCCAGTAGCCGTTGTGCAGGACGTCCCACAGCTGCAGCAGCCCCGCCGGGAACAGGCTCAGGCCCACCATCAGAGCCAAGCCGCCGTTGGTGCCCCAGAACGCGACCCGGACATACCTTTCGATCGCAGGCCAACGTGAGTCATCGCTGGTCTGGCGCAGCACGAAGACCATCAGCGCGATCCCCAGCATGCCGAAGACACCCATCATGGCCGAGTGCCCGTGGGCGGGCGTCAGCAGCGTGCCGACTTCGTAGTAGCTGACGATCGGCAGGTTGATCAGGAAGCCGAGCATCCCCGCGCCGACGAAGTTCCAGAAGCCGACCGCCATCAGGAAATAGAAGGCCCACTTGTGCGGGATCTCGATGGCTTTGCCCGTGGCGTCGCGCACGCCGCGCGTGGTGCGCACGAAGTCCCATGCGTCGAGTGTCAGCAAGGTCAACGGAACCACCTCGAGGGCCGAGAACAAGGCTGACAAGGCCATGTTGAAGTTGCTCTGGCCGGTGAAGTACCAGTGATGGCCGGTGCCCATCAGGCCACCGAGAAAATACAGGATCGCGTCGAGATAGATCACGCGCAAGGCCACATTGCGGCGAGCCAGGCCGAGCTGGAAGAACGTGAGCGCCACCACGGTCGTGGCGAAGAACTCGAAGAAGCCTTCGACCCACAGATGGATGATCCAGAAGCGCCAGGTGTCGACCACCGTGTAGTTGGCCTTGGCACCAATGAACAGCGCCGGAATGTAGAACAGCGGAATCGCGATGGCGGCGACCAGGAACATCCTGACGATGGGCCGCACCGTGGGGTTTGCGAGCGCGTGGGGGCGCACCAGGGTCCACAGCAGTGCGAACCATGCGAAGAGGCCGGCCACCAGAAGGTATTGCCACACTCTGCCGAGTTCGAGGTATTCCCAGCCCTGGTTGCCGAGCCAGAACCACCAATCGCCAAGCACCTGCGAGATTCCCAGCCATTCCCCGAGCAGGCTGCCGCCAATCACCAGGGCAAAGGCTGCGAAGAGCACGTGCGTCAAGGGTGCGAGCCAGCGCGGCTCGTCTTTGCGCAGTGAACGCCCGAGAAACAGCGCCGCAGCGACATAGGCGGTCGCGATCCAGAAGATCGCCAGCTGCAGGTGCCAGGTTCGCAGCAGATTGCTGGGAAAGATGCGTTCGAGGTCGAAGCCGTAGAAGCTGCCCGGGTCGGCGCGGTAGTGTGCGACACCACCGCCGACCAGCGTCTGCCCCAACAGAAGCACGGCGACCACCACGAAGAACTTGACCAACGCTTTCTGCCCGTCGCTGGACTGGCCCGGCAGCAGCTGCGGCCTGACCTTGTGGCCCCGGGTGACCCAGCCGAGGTAATCGAACTTGCCGAAGGCCAGCAGCACCACGGCGATCCCGGCCAACAGCACCACGAGGCTCAGGGCGCTCCAGAACAGGGCTCCGGCGACCGGCCGGTTGCCAACGTTCGGGTCGTAGGGAAAGTTGTTGGTATAGGAATAGCTTTCGCCCGGCCGCACGGCGACGGAAGCCCACGCGGCCCAGCTGACGAAGGCTGTGAACTGCCTCAGCTCCGCGCGGTCCGTGATCAGGTCGGCCGAGAGCCCCCCATTGAGCGCCGGGTCGTGAAAGTAGCGGGTCCAATGCTCGATCAGCTCTCGATGAGCCGTCGCTTGCGAGGCGGTCAGCCGCAACACCCCGGTGTCGGGGTCGTAGCGGTTGGTCTTCAGCTCGACCGCCGTCTCGGCGCGCACCGCCGCCTGCTGAGACGGCGTCAGATCCGAAAAGGGTTGCTGGTGACGCGCCAACGCGATGGACTGGGCCGTGACTTCGCCCATTCGGTGCAAGGCCGCGGCCGCATAGTCTGGCCCAAGGTAGGCGCCGTGGCCCCAGATGCTGCCGTTGGCCATCAGCCCGTATTTCAGGAACACGGCCTGGCCTTCTGCGATGTCGTCGCCGCTGAATTGCAGCGAGCCTGCAAGGTCCGTCGCCTGCGCGGGGATGGGCGGTGCATTGCGGTAGGCGAGCAACGTGACTGCGATGAGGCCGGCAAAGCCGAGCGCCATCACGATCAACACGGTGCGGACCCACCATGGCGACAAGGGGCCGTCGTCCTCGTCGGTCAGAGGCAGCGCAGCTTCATTCATGATGGTTCCCAGCGGGCGGACATTGCCGGGCATCGTGCACGCCCCTCAGCCTGGTGTATGTGCGCCAGCAGACGCACGCGGCCGTTTTACGCGGCTGGCTTGGGCCAGCGAGTGCCCATCACCGTTTAGTAGTGGGAGCGCGCCAGCCCTTCCACAGTGTTGGGGATGCCTTCCTGAGAGAGGCCGAATGAAATCAGGCCCAGGGGAGGGGAGTGCCATGAACGCAATACTGGGAGATCGCGCCGTGGGCAATTTGGAGTTCCGAGCGCTGAAATCGGCGCTCGGTGTTGGCCTTGCGATTGGACTCCCACAGTATCAGCTCCGGCCCGGACAAGGCCTCCGTACCGCCCGAATGGAAAGATGCTTTCGCCCAGCTGGGTGAAGCGCCTGTCGTGAAGCGGCTACGGATGCACCGCGCCTATGACGCCTCCTTCGTGCCGGCCGCGGCCACGGCCAAGAAGCCCAACTGGTCTCGGAGCTGGGCGTGGCACTCGCGTTCGACTATCACGTGCAGAACGGCGACTCACGCGTGCAGGCGTGGCCGAATTAGCCGCAGCGGCCTGAAAGGCCAGTGTGTGGCGCCGCCGGCGTCGATTCATTGTTGGGAGTGGGAGGGGACATGCCAAAGAGACTCGTGTTGTGCTCGGACGGAACGGGCAACAGTTCCGCCAAGGCGGAAAAGACCAATGTCTGGCGCATCTTCCAGGCACTGGACCAGACCGAGCCCGACCAGCTTGCGCACTATGACGACGGCGTGGGCACGTCGTCCAACAAATACCTGGCCGCCCTGGGCGGCGCGTTCGGCTACGGCCTCAAGCGCAACGTCATCGACCTCTACAAGTTCGTCTGCCGGGTCTGGAAGCCGGGCGACGAGATCTACGGCTTCGGGTTCAGCCGGGGCGCATACACCATTCGCGTGGTGGTCGCAC
>NZ_JBFUMO010000362.1:0-6021 GCF_054049355.1 Roseateles sp. P5_E11
TCACAAAGGTTCTAAAAATGGACATGTCTGCCGCGGATATCAAGCGCGCCGCCCTGGCGCAGCCGAATTCCCAATCCCCCAATTCCACCGCGGAGCTCAATGGCTCCGAGATCCTCGTTCGCTGCCTGCAGGCCGAAGGGGTGCGCCATCTCTGGGGTTACCCCGGCGGCGCRGTGCTCTACATCTACGACGCCCTCTACAAGCAGGAAAGCATCCAGCACGTGCTGGTGCGCCACGAGCAGGCGGCCGTACACGCCGCCGACGGCTTTGCCCGGGCGACCGGCGAAGTCGGTGTGGCGCTGGTCACCTCGGGCCCAGGAGTCACGAATGCCGTGACCGGCATCGCGACGGCCTACATGGACTCGATCCCGATGGTCATCATCACGGGTCAGGTGCCTAGCGCGGCCATCGGCCTGGACGCCTTCCAGGAGTGCGACACGGTCGGCATCACGCGCCCCATCGTCAAGCACAACTTCCTGGTGAAGGACGTGCGCGACCTGGCGCTGACGCTGAAGAAGGCCTTCCACATCGCCCGTACCGGCCGCCCCGGCCCGGTCGTCGTGGACATTCCGAAGGACGTGTCGCTCGCGAAGACGACGTTCAGCTATCCGGACCGCATCGAAATGCGCTCCTACAACCCGGTCAAGAAGGGCCATAGCGGCCAGATCCGCAAGGCGGTCCAACTGCTGCTGCAGGCCAAGCGCCCTTACATCTACACGGGCGGCGGYGTCATCCTGGGTGAAGCCACGGCGGAGCTGCGCCAACTGGTCGACATGCTGGGCTTCCCCTGCACGAACACGCTGATGGGCCTGGGTGCCATGCCCGGCACCGACCCGCGCTTCCTGGGCATGCTGGGCATGCACGGCACGTACGAGGCCAACATGACMATGCAGCACTGCGACGTGCTGCTGGCCGTGGGCGCGCGCTTCGATGACCGCGTCATCGGCAACCCCAAGCACTTCGGTTCGGTCGAGCGCAAGATCATCCACGTGGACATCGACCCCTCGTCGATCTCCAAGCGCGTGCGCGTCGACATTCCCATTGTCGGCGACGTGAAGGACGTGCTGCAGGAGCTGATCGCCCAGCTGAAGGAAGCGCAGGCCAAGCCGGATGCGGACGCCGTCAACGCATGGTGGAATCAGATCAATGAATGGCGCGGCCGTGACTGCCTGGTCTACAAGGGCTCGGACGAGGTCATCAAGCCGCAGATGGTCGTCGACACRCTGTGGAAGCTGACCCGCGACCGCGACACCTACATCACCAGCGACGTCGGCCAGCACCAGATGTGGGCCGCGCAGTACTACAAGTTCGACCAGCCGCGCCGCTGGATCAACTCCGGCGGCCTGGGCACCATGGGCGTGGGCCTGCCCTATGCGATGGGCATCAAGCTGGCCAAGCCGGAGTCGGATGTGTTCTGCATCACCGGCGAAGGCAGCATCCAGATGTGCATCCAGGAGCTGTCGACCTGCTTCCAGTACAAGACGCCGGTCAAGATCGTCTCGCTGAACAACCGCTACCTGGGCATGGTGCGGCAGTGGCAGCAGCTGGACTACGGCGGCCGCTACTCGCACAGCTACATGGACGCGCTGCCCGACTTCGTGAAGCTGGCCGAGGCCTATGGCCACGTCGGCATCCTGGTCGAGAAGCCCAGCGACGTCGAGCCCGCGCTGAAGGAAGCGATGCGCCTGACCGACCGTACCGTCTTCCTGGACATCCGCACCGATCCGACCGAGAACGTCTGGCCCATGGTCAAGGCGGGCAAGGGCATTTCCGAGATGCTGCTGGGATCGGAAGACCTGTGAGCGCCTGAAATCGGCAGCTCTGGCTGGCGTTACCGCGCCAGCCGGGGTTGCCGCTGAAAAGCGCAAGCAGTCCGACACCCGCAGCGATCCACTCCACTCGAACCCGCAGCCAAGGTCCGCTGGTTACCGCCAGCGGCACTGAAGAGCGCGAAGGACGAAGAACCCATGAAACACATCATTGCTTTGCTCATCGAGAACGAGCCGGGTGCGCTGTCGCGCGTCGTCGGCCTGTTCTCAGCCCGCGGCTACAACATCGAGAGCCTGACCGTCGCGCCGACGGAAGACCCGTCCCTCTCGCGCATGACCATCGTGACGACGGGCAGCGACGAGGTCATCGAGCAGATCACCAAGCACCTGAACCGCCTCATCGAGGTCGTCAAGGTGGTCGACCTGACCGAGGGCAACTACACCGAGCGTGAGCTGATGCTCATCAAGGTGCGCGCCGTCGGCAAGGAGCGCGAGGAAATCAAGCGCACCGCCGACATCTTCCGTGGCCGCGTCATCGACGTGACCGAGAAGACCTACACGATCGAGCTGACCGGCGACGCCGGCAAGCTCGAYGCCTTCATCGATGCGATCGACCGTGCGTCCATCCTCGAAACCGTACGCACCGGCGCCAGCGGCATCGGCCGCGGCGAGCGCATCCTGCGCGTCTGATCCGCCTTCACCCCAACACACCACAGTTTTTTCCTGGAGCGACCCATCATGAACGTCTACTACGACAAGGACGCCGATCTCAGCCTCATCAAGGGCAAGAACGTCACCATCATCGGCTACGGCTCACAAGGCCACGCCCACGCGCAGAACCTGAACGACAGCGGCTGCAAGGTCACCGTCGCGCTGCGCCGCAGCGGCGCGTCCTGGTCCAAGGCCGAAGGCGCGGGCCTCAAGGTCGCCGAGATCGCCGACGCCGTGAAATCGGCCGACGTGGTCATGATCCTGCTGCCCGACGAGCAGATCGCCGACGTCTACAAGAACGAGGTCGAGCCCAACATCAAGCAGGGCGCGTCGCTGGCCTTCGCGCACGGCTTCAATGTCCACTACGGCCAGGTGCAGCCGCGCGCTGACCTGGATGTCTGGATGGTCGCTCCCAAGGCCCCCGGCCATACGGTGCGCAACACGTATCGCCAGGGTGGCGGCGTGCCCCACCTGATCGCCATCTACCAGGACAAGACCGGCAAGGCCCGTGACCTGGCCCTGAGCTATGCCGCAGCCAACGGTGGCGGCAAGGCCGGCATCATCCAGACCAGTTTCCGCGAAGAGACCGAGACCGACCTCTTCGGCGAGCAGGCCGTGCTGTGCGGCGGCGCCGTGGAACTGATCAAGGCGGGCTTCGAGACGCTGACGGAAGCCGGCTACGCCCCCGAGATGGCCTACTTCGAATGCCTGCACGAGCTCAAGCTCATCGTGGACCTGATCTACGAAGGCGGCATCGCCAACATGAACTACTCGATCTCGAACAACGCCGAGTACGGTGAGTACGTGACCGGCCCGCGCGTCGTCACCGAAGACACCAAGAACGCGATGCGCCAGTGCCTGAAGGACATCCAGACGGGCGAATACGCCAAGAGCTTCATCCTCGAGAACAAGGCCGGCGCTCCGACGCTGATCAGCCGCCGCCGCCTGACGGCCGAGCACCCCATCGAGCAGGTCGGTGAGAAGCTGCGCGAAATGATGCCCTGGATCAAGGCCAACAAGCTGGTGGACAAGGCGAAGAACTGATCGCCAGCCCGTTCTCAACGGATTGAAAGGCCGGTGCCGAGGGGCGCCGGCCTTTTTTGTTGGGGAACCGATCCGCTGCTTTCCGTCACGAAGGCTGGTGATGGCAGGCGCGCCTGCGCCGACGTTCAACTGTGGAGGTGCCTGATCTTGGACAAGTCGCTCCCTGAAACGACCGCTGTGCGCGAGGTGCTGGAGTCGATCAAGAGCACCGAGGTCGTCGTCGATGAAATAGTTGCGCCCGGTGCCGTGTCCTTGAAGATCGAGGCACGTGGTGGCGGCCGGGTCGTGGCCGCGGAAGCCAACGTGCCACTGCGGCTCACGGTCACGGTGATGGGAGCAAGCGGGCCGATGGACGCGGTCGCCACCGATGTCGTCCTGTCCTCTGACGGTAAGCTGTCCGGCGACGTGACGCTGCCGGCCAGTGCCTTTGCTCGCGGCGTCGCCGATGCGCAGGTGCAGTTCACCGAGGCGGCCCAGGGCGTCACGCTCACCGCTCGAAGTGGCGACCTGATGGCTGTCACTGCCCGGTTTGTCGTGCTGCCCGCGCTGGTGCCCTTCACAGGCCGCGGGCCTTTGGTGGCGAACAGAAACGAGATTCAGKGCAAGACCAGGAAGGCGCGCGCCGTGCTGCTTGAGCCGCCGCGCAACCCGGGGTCCGAGGCGCTGGCCATGCTGCGTGCCAGGCGGCCGATCGCGGGCCTGAATTCGGCTGGCCCCAACTCGAAAAAGGCAGAAGACGAACTCGGGGCAGGGCGGTCTGGCGATGCGGGAACGAACTGCCTGTGCTGCACGATGGGTGCGATCACGGGGCAGACGACGACGGCGCTGGTGCACGCAATGATCCGCGACAAGCTCGGCCCCGACATCCGGGCGGGGCTGGATGAATCGTGGAAGACCAAGGACAAGGAGCTTGTGGACGCCGAAGTGCAGCGGCGACTTGAAACGTTGATCGCCGATTACGGGACCATGCAGGACGAAAAGATCTGGTGGCGGCTGGAGAGCCTGAAGAACTTCATGACCAAGGCCTCGGACAAGGTGCCGGGCGAGGACGTCTCGGGGGATGCACAACTGCGCGGTACGCGCGGTCTGATGGTTTCTGAGGCCAAGCGCCGCAACGCGGAGGCTGGCACCGATGGCATCCGCTACAAGGTCGTCCAGGACGGGGTGGCCGACACCGACCCGTTGAAGAGCAAGACGTATGCGCTGGATGGCGAGATGCAGGCGCAGATGGGCAAGTATCCCGACGGTACCCAGTTCCAGGTGTTCGTCTATGGGTCGATGCATCACTGGCTGTTCGCGGAAAAATACAATGGGAAGGTGGTGATGGAGGACTACCAAAAGTCCAAACCACCGGTCGGCACCAAGGCCTCAGCCAGCGGCCCGACGGGCTACACGGACGACGACGTGCCGCACCATCCGGTCGCGCAGGAGCAGTCAGGCGTTTTCACGCAGGGCTATTTCCTTGCCATCTGCCCGGAGTCGTTCGACGCCAGCCAGGCCTGGGCCGGAAACAGGGACTGGCCGCAGCTCACGATGTGAGGATCACGGCTCGTGAATCACATCCGCGTGCCGCCGGCCAGCAGTCTCAACGTCGCCCCATCCCGCTCCCCGTTGTAGAGCTTCTCCAGCGTCCGTCCAAACAGGTGGTCCGGCTCGCCTGCCACCGACTCGAACAAGGTCAGGCAGGACTTGAACTTCATCGTGTCCACGTCGCCCAGGATGCGCTCGGCCGAATTGCCCTCGTGAGCCAGCATGGCTTGCACACAATCACGCAGCCGCGCGCCCAGCACCGGATGGGCGAGATAGGCCTCGGCTTCCGCGCGGCCTGCGATGCCGTATTCATGCGCCATGGCGCTGCGCCCCAGCCCGCGCAACTGCGGCAGCACGAACCAGATCCAGTGACCGGTCTTGCGGCCGGCCTTGAGCTCGGCCAGCGCCTGCTCGTACCGCCCCTGCTGAGCCTGAACGAAGCGGTCGAGTGTGCTCATGGCATGCCGTTGTGGGCTCGCAGCGCCTCGACGGCTTCATCGGGCAGCCAAAGCAGCGTGTTCAGATAGTCGTCCAGGCAGTCCACCAGTGCCGCACGCGGCCCCTCTCGCCAGGCAGCCGAGCCATAGAAGGCGTCCTGCTGCGCGACCAGTTGTTCCCGGCTGTCGAACGCGCGGATCAGGAAGAAGCTCTCGTGCTCATGGTCCGAGCGCCCAAAGGCCACGATGTCCATGCCGCTGGCGCGCACCAGCGGCAGCGCAGCCTGTACCGCAGGGACGAAGCGCTCGGCGCAGCCGGGTTTGAGCTTGTAGGTGCGGACCTCGATCAGTTTCATGGTCATGAGTTGGAGTGGATGCGCACTGCATGCTAGGCCTTCGCGAATGCCGAAGCAGGGCCCCCTGAGCTATCCTGCCGCCCATGATTCCCGAGCCCACCGAGGACGACGAGCCCAGCCTCGCCGTCCGCCCCCGCCGCAAAGGCATCTACGCTCTGCCCAACGCGATCACGC
>NZ_JBFUMO010000363.1:0-6011 GCF_054049355.1 Roseateles sp. P5_E11
GGGTGCGCCAAGCGCGCGGGCTTCAACAGATTCAGTAGGGTGCCGTTCGTCGATGACCGCGGCAGAAAGACGCTTCGCAAAGCGCCCCGGAATTGTCATGACTTTCTGTGACAGAACTTTACGGGTAAGTCAGAAGTGGCCCGATTCAGACACTCGCGCCCGGCGTGAAGCACTGGGACAGTGCATCGCCGGCCGGCGACATTACTCCCCGTTTTTGGCCCGCTGACTTGGGAATCACGGAACCAAGCCACGAATCGGGCCGCCTGTCGCACCGATATGGTGCAATCTTTACTGGAATGTAAACCTTGCGGCAGAACCTCGTGATGTCGCGAAACCGCGACAAACTCGCGCTACAAACCAACCTCCAAGATCCCAGCCTCCTCCAAGCCGCTCCGTCATGGCCTTTACCCACTCCTTCCGTCTCGCCACCGGCCTCGTGCTGGGCGCCCTGTTTGCCGGCTGCGCCACCCAGCAGCAGCCCGCCACGACAGAGCTGACGCTGCTGTCCATCAACGACTTCCACGGCAACATCCAGCCCGCCGACCCCACGCCGCTGCTGCCGCGCCTCCCCGACGCCACAGGCGCGCTCAAGTCCCAGCCTGCCGGCGGCGCCGCGTATCTGGCCACGGCCCTGGCCGCGCTGAAGGCCAGGAACCCCGATGCCCTGGTTGTGGCAGGCGGCGACCTGATTGGCGCTTCGCCGCTGATCTCCAATCTGCTGCGCGACGAACCGACGCTGACGGCCATGTCCCAGCTCGGCATCGCCGCCAGCGCCCTGGGCAACCACGAGCTGGATGCCGGCCTGCCCGAGCTGCTGCGCCAGACCCGCGGCGAATGCGGCGCAGGCGGTTGCCTGTGGCCGGGCTACAAGGGCCCCGGCTTTCCCTATCTCGGCGCCAATGTGCTGGACGCGAACACCGGCAAGCCGCTGCTGCCCAGCCATGTCATCAAGCAGGCTGGCGCGCTGAAAGTCGCCATCGCGGGCGTGGCGACGCTGGAGACGCCCCATGTCATCGTCGCCCGGGCGATCAAGGGCATCCGCTTCGCCGACGAGGCCGACACGCTGAATGCGCTCGTCCCCCAGCTCAAGGCGGAGGGCGCGCAAGTGCTGGTGGCCGTCATGCACGAGGGTGGCGTTCAAGGAAGGGACGCCAGTGCCAACGATCCGAGCTACGCCTGCCCGACGTTGACCGGCCGCGTGCAGGACATCGCCAAGCGCCTGGACCCCGCCTACGCCATCATCATCGGCGGCCACACCCATCAGGCCTACACCTGCAAGATCGATGGCCGCCTCGTCGTGCAAGCCGGCAGCTATGGCGGCTGGATCACCGAAAGCCATCTCAAGTTCGACGCTGCCGGCCGCGTGCTCGATGCCCAGGCCGTCAACCACCCGGTGCTGCAGTCGGCCTACGCGCCCAACCCGGCACTGGCCGCCTTGGTGGCCCAGGCCGCCGCGCTGACCGAAGCAGCCCGCAACAAGCCGGTCACCACCTTGACGCAAGGCGCCTCGCGCAATGCCAAGGAGCCCCATGGCGACTCCGCGCTGGGCAACCTCATCGCGGACAGCCAGCTCGCCTTCGCGCGCAAGCAGGGCCCGGCAGACGTGGCCTTCATGAACCCCGGCGGCATCCGCGCCGACCTGACCGTGAAGCCCGGCAAGCCCACGACGATGAGTGACCTGCTCGCCATCCAGCCCTTCGGCAACGACATCGTCGCGGTGACGCTGACCGGCCAGCAGCTGCTGGACGTCCTGCAGCGCCAGCTGCCCAAGGGCGACGCCGCCCCGCGCATGCTGCAGCCCTCGTCGACGCTGCGCTACCACTGGCGCGCGGCGGCCGATGGCGTCGCCCAACTCGTCGACCCGCGCATCAACGGCGAACCGGTGAATCCGGCGCGCAACTACCGCGTCGTCATCAACAACTTCCTCTCTGAAGGCGGCGACGCCCAGGCGGGTTTCAAGCATGGGCGCGACCGCGCCGTGCTCGGCACCGACATCGACGCCCTCGTCGAGCTGTTGCGCGACAACCCGCAGGCGCTTTCCCAGGCGGCGCCTGGCCGCATCGTGCGCGACTAGGGCAAACCTGTAACTTCTTGTAGCGACCCCACCCCGGCGCCTTGACGGGGTCGCCCTAGACTCGAAGCGCCCGGCATTGCTGGCCGGGCAGCAGCGGCTCGGGGGCGTGATGGCGTGGGACATGCAAGCCGGCGGTGACGCCCAGCCTCAGGCCGGGCCYGCGGCCGCGGGCCCCTCCCCCGGCACGCCCAGCCCGCTGATCCGCGAGGTCATTGCACACCTGCCCTGCGGCCTGGCCGTCTTCGACGCCGAACGGCGTCTGTTGGTGCACAACGCCGAGTTCGAGCGCCTGCTCAACGTGCCGGCCTCCCTCTTCGAAGAACCGCCGCTGCGCTTCGACGACCTGATCCTCTTCTTCGCCGCGCGCGGCGACTATGGCGAAGGCGAACAGGCCCGCGCCGCGGTCGACGYGGCCCTGGCCCTGGGCCGCGACCAGCGCGCCAACCGCCTCGAGACCTACCGCACCGGCGAGCGCCTCATTGAGGCGCGCACGGCGCCCCTTCCCGATGGTGGCCTCGTGCTGACAGTCCTCGACCTGACGCCTCAGGCCCAGGCCCGTCTCGCCGCCGAACGCGCGTCGCAAGCCAAGACGCGCTTCCTGGCCAATATGAGCCACGAGATCCGCACGCCGATGAATGCCGTGCTGGGCATGCTGCGCCTGCTGCAGAAGACGCCGCTGGACGCCCGCCAGCGCGACTACGCCGTCAAGAGCGAAGGCGCCGCGCGTGGCCTGCTCGGCCTGCTCAACGACATCCTCGACTTCTCCAAGATCGAAGCCGGCCACCTCGGCCTGGACCCGCACCCGACACGCCTGGACGAGCTGCTGCGCGACCTCTCCGTCATCCTGGCCGCCAACGTCGACAAGCGCGAGCTCGAGCTGCTGTTCGACCTCGACCCCGCCCTGCCCCCGGTCGTGGTCGCCGATGCACTGCGCCTGCAGCAGGTGCTCATCAACCTGGCGGGCAACGCCATCAAGTTCACGCAGGCCGGCGAGGTCGTGCTCGGCATTTCGCTCGTGTCGCAGAACGCCAGCAGCGTCGTGCTCGCCTTCTCGGTGCGCGACACCGGGATCGGCATCGCGCCCGAGCAGCAGCAGCGCATCTTCTCGGGCTTTGCCCAGGCCGAGGCGTCGACGGCGCGGCGCTTCGGCGGCACCGGCCTGGGCCTGGCCATCAGCCGCCGCCTGGTGCGCCTGATGGGCGGCGACATCCACGTCGAAAGCACGCCCGGCCAGGGCAGCCGCTTCAGCTTCACGCTGAGCTTCCCCTTGCCCGCCGAGGAGGCCGCCCCGGTGCCGCGCCAGGCCCTGCAGGCCCTCGTCATCGACGACCATGCCGAGGCGCGCCGGGTCATCGGCACGTTGGCCCAATCCCTGGGCTGGACGGCGCGCCTGGCGGCCAGCGGCGCCGAGGCGTTGGAGCTGATCACCAGCGGCACGCCGGAGGTCGTGCTGCTCGACTGGGTCATGCCCGGCATGGATGGCTGGCAGACCGCCGTGCACCTGCGCCAGCGCCTCGGCCCCGAGCCGCTGATCCTGATGGTCACCAGCTACGACCGCGAGCGCCTGGCCCAGCGCAGCGCGGCCGAGCAGGCCCTGCTCGACGGCTTCCTCGTCAAGCCCATCACCGCGACCCTGCTGAACCAGGCCGTCAGCGCGGCCATCCAGGCACGCTGCAGTGACGGCGAGCCGCCCGAACCAGCACCGCAGCGGCTGGCCGGGTTGCACCTGCTCGTCGTCGAGGACAACCCCGGCAACCAGCAGGTCACTCGCGAATTGCTTGAACTGGAAGGCGCCCAGGTCAGCCTGGCCGGCGACGGCCAGCAGGCCCTGACCCTGCTTGCCCAGTCCCGTGGCCGGCGCGGCTTTGACGCCGTGTTGATGGACGTGCAGATGCCCGTGATGGACGGCACGACGGCGACGCGGCTGATCCGCCGCCAGTTGGGCCTGACCCTGCCCATCATCGCGATGACGGCGGGCGCGCTGGACGCCGAACGCCATGCCTGCCTGGAGGCGGGCATGGACGAGCACATCGGCAAGCCCTTCGACCCCGACGTGCTGGTCGCCGTGATCAGCCGGCGCTGCGGCGCTGCGCCCACGGCGCCCAGGACAGTGACCGCCGAACTGCCCCCCACCCTGCTGGCCGACGCGGGCCGTGCCGGCATCGCTCTGGCCGAGGCGCTGGCGCGCATGTCCGGCCGCATTGAGCTGTTCGAACGCACGCTGGCCGCCCTGCACGAACAGGATCGCAAGCTCGCCCGGGCCCTGGCCGAGGGTGGCCGTACCGCCACGCGCGGCCTGCATGGCTACCGCGGGCTGGCCGCCATGCTCGGCGCGGGGGAACTGGCGGCCCTGGCCGCCGAAGGTGAACATGCCGGCGCGCCCGACGAAGACTGGCGCCGCCGTTTTCTCGAGCGCCGCCAGGCCGACCTCGCCGCGCTGGACCGGCTCGCCGCCGACCTGCACGCCCGCCAGGCCCTGCACGACGATCTCGCCGAACAGCAGCGGCCCGCAGCGCCCGGCAGCCTCGCCCAGCACGTGGATGCCCTCGCCGAACTGCTCGACGGCGCCGACCTCGCTGCGCTCGACTTCTACCAGGGCCTGCGCGAGCGGCTGCGGCACGAGGTTGACGAAGGCACCGTGATTGCCCTCGATTCGGCCATGGAAGCCCTCGACTTCGGCACTGCGCTGACGCTGTGCCACCGCCTGCGCACGACGCTGGAAGCCCGACCATGATGCAGCTCTCCCTGCCTGACCGCGCACCGCTGACGCCCGGCCACGCGCCGGCCGGCCGCCGCCCGCGCCTGCTCATCGTCGACGACCAGCCGGTCAACATCCAGGCCCTGCACCGCGTCTTCGCGAGCGATTGCCAGGTGCTGATGGCCACCGACGGCAGCCGCGCCCTGCAGTTGTGCCGCGACCGCCAGCCCGACCTCGTGCTGCTGGACGTGCAGATGCCCGGCATGGACGGCCACCAGCTCTGCGCCGAACTGAAGGCCGACCCGCTGCTGCGCTCCATCGCCGTCATCTTCGTGACCGCGCAGGACCAGCCCGAGGACGAGACCCGCGCGCTGGACGCCGGCGCGGCTGACTTCATCACCAAACCCTTCAACCCCACCGTCGTGCGGGCGCGGGTGCGGACCCAGCTGACCTTGAAAGCGCAGTCCGACCTGCTGCGCGAGCTCGCCTTCATCGACGGGCTGACCGGCGTGCACAACCGCCGGCATTTCGACGAGCGCTTCATCGCCGAGGCCCGGCGTGCGCAGCGCTCGCGCTCGCCGCTGGCCATCGTGCTGGCCGATGTCGACCACTTCAAGCGCTACAACGATGCGCTGGGGCATTTGGCGGGGGACGACTGCCTGCGGCGCGTGGCGGCGGCATTGCGAGCTTGCCTGCGGCGGCCGACCGATCTGCTGGCGCGCTACGGCGGAGAGGAGTTCGTCTGCCTGCTGCCGGACACCGATCTGGCAGGAGCGATCGGGGTGGCGCAGTTGATGGAGGACACGGTGAGGGCCTTGTCCTTGCCGCATCCGGGGGTGGAAGGCTGCGTGACGATCAGTCTGGGGGTGTCGGCGGGTTCGCAGGCCCAGGGGCTCGTCGAGGCGGCGGACAAGGCGCTGTATTTGGCGAAGGCGGCGGGGAGGGGGCGCGTCAGCTGGGTAGAGGGCTGACGGCGGCGCGAAGGGAATGCTCGGAATGCGATGGATCGGTCGGACCGATCCATCGGCCTCGCTGGTACTCGGCCCGGCGCACGGCGCCGTCCAAGGACAGCCACCGGCTGTCCTTGAGCGAACCCGGGTGGGTTCTCATCCCAAGGCCCTGTCCAAATGCGAACGGCCCCGAGTGGGGCCGTTGGCATTTGGAGCGGGTGATGGGAATCGAACCCACGTAGTCAGCTTGGGAAGCTGAAGTTCTACCATTGAACTACACCCGCAATGG
>NZ_JBFUMO010000364.1:0-5988 GCF_054049355.1 Roseateles sp. P5_E11
CTTGTAGCCACCCACTGCGTTTGCTTTTTCAGCGCGGCCCCAGCCGTCGCGCGTTTTTGATTGACTGACCCCTCGGGAGCCCAAGCCATGATGGTCCTTTACTCCGGTACCACCGACCCCTACTCGCACCGCTGCCGCTTCGTGCTGTTCGAGAAAGGCATGGACTTCGAAATCCGT
The DNA here is from genome assembly GCF_054049355.1 of Roseateles sp. P5_E11. Lineage (NCBI taxonomy): Bacteria > Pseudomonadati > Pseudomonadota > Betaproteobacteria > Burkholderiales > Sphaerotilaceae > Roseateles > Roseateles sp. P5_E11. The sequence continues at coordinate 178 of NZ_JBFUMO010000364.1, forward strand.
GACGTTGACCTGTTCGCGAAGCCCGAAGACATCGCTTTGATGAACCCGTACAACGAGGTGCCCATCCTCGTCGAGCGCGACCTCATCCTGTACGAGTCGCACATCATCAACGAGTACATCGACGAGCGCTTCCCGCACCCGCAGCTGATGCCCGGCGACCCGGTGGCCCGCGCCCGCGTTCGACTGTTCCTGCTGAACTTCGAAAAGGAGCTGTTCGCCCACGTGAACATCCTCGAGGGCCGCGGCACGACGACCAAGGCGACCGACAAGCAGCTCGAGAAGGCTCGCTCGCAGATCCGCGACCGCCTGACCCAGCTCGCGCCGATCTTCCTGAAGAACAAGTACATGCTGGGCGACGACTTCTCGATGCTCGACGTGGCCATCGCGCCGCTGCTGTGGCGCCTGGACTACTACGGCATCGACATGTCCAAGAACGCGCTGCCGCTGCTCAAGTACGCCGAGCGCATCTTCAGCCGCCCGGCCTACATCGAGGCGCTGACGCCCTCGGAAAAGGTCATGCGCCGTTGATTGCCCACCCCGAAGCGCTGTGCGCTTCCCCCTCGAGGGGGCGCCGTCAGTGGCCCGGCAAAACCGGTTCCATAGCGGCCGCGGGGTCTACAGACCGTATTGCACCCTGACCGGGTTGACTGTCGTACATGGATAAATCGCAAGGAGTTGAAGGCGGGGCGGGCAATGGCACGTCCACCCGCCCGTACCTGATCCGCGCGCTGCACGACTGGTGCACGGACAACGGCTTCACGCCCTATATCGCGGTCCACGTCGATCGTTCGGTGCAGGTGCCGATGGAGTACGTGTCCAACAACGAGATCGTGCTGAACGTCGGCTTCGATGCCACCAGCGGACTGGATCTCGGCAACGAGTTCATCCAGTTCAAGGCGCGCTTCGGCGGCGTCGCGCGAGAGATCGTCGTGCCGGTGGATCATGTTGTCGCGATCTACGCCCGCGAGAACGGCCAGGGCATGGCCTTTCCGGCGCCCGAGGCGCTGGCCGAAGGTGCACCGCTGCCCAGCCCGGCGCCGCAGGAGCCGCGCCGCAGCGGCCTGCGTCTGGCCAGCGAAGCCAGCGACGACGAGGGCGATGACACGCCCCCGCCACCCGACGCGCCCAGCGGTGGCCCGCGGCCTTCACTCAAACGGGTGAAGTGAGCGACTAGAATCTCGCCTGTTTTTCGCCGGCTTAGCTCAGTTGGTAGAGCAACCGCCTTGTAAGCGGTAGGTCATCAGTTCGAATCCGATAGCCGGCACCAATCAAAAACCCACTGTCTCGCGACAGTGGGTTTTTTCATGTGCGCCTATTTCTGGATCAGCTTCACGCGGATATGTCCAGGCAGCCCGGCCTGGGCCAGCAGGGCTTCCAGCCGGGGCAGCAGATGGCGCAGCTTGGCGGCGACGGCCGCGTTGGCGGCCAGCAGGCTCCAGCCTTCTTCGTCCAGCGGCCCGGGTTGCAGGCTGGCCAGCAGATTGCCCGGCAACGCGGGCCCGATGATGCGCAGCCGCCGCCGTGACGCCTCCAGGCGCGCATTGAGCTGACTCAGGCCCTCGTGAGCACGCAACGCGTCGGCCACCGGTGTCGGCGACGGGACGCTGACGCGCACGCTCTTGGGAGCAAGGTAGCGGGGCGGGTTGGCCATAGCCGCAGTGTAGTGAGGCGGCGATCCTGGCCAAAAGCCCACTGCTAAACTGCGCCGTTTTGCGCGGCCGGGCAAGTCCGTCTTGCAATGCCTCGCCGTGCCCTCAGATTCGCGCCTCCCACCGGTTGGACAGCCCGCCCGGTGCCGCGCAGCTCCTCATTCCTCGCAGCATGTTGCCCAAGCTTCTCACCTCGATTTTCGGTAGCCGCAATGAGCGTTTGCTCAAGCAGTACCGCCGCACCGTGCAGCAGATCAACGCGCTGGAGCCGAAGTACGAGGGCTTGAGCGACGACGAATTGCGCGCCCAGACGGCTGAATTCAAGCAGCGCATCGCTGCCGGCGAGACGGTCGACGACATCCTGCCCGAAGCTTTCGCCGTCTGCCGCGAAGGCAGCAAGCGCTCGCTGAAGATGCGCCACTTCGACGTGCAGCTGATCRGCGGCATGGTGCTCAACGACGGCAAGATCGCCGAAATGCGCACCGGCGAAGGCAAGACGCTGATGGCCACGCTGCCGGTCTACCTGAACGCGCTGACGGGCAAGGGTGTCCACGTCGTCACGGTGAACGACTACCTGGCGCGCCGCGACGCCGAGTGGATGGGCAAGCTCTACACCTTCCTCGGGCTGTCGGTCGGCATCAACCTGCCGCAGATGCCGCGCGAGCAGAAGCAGACCGCCTACGCCGCCGACGTCACCTACGGCACCAACAACGAGTACGGCTTCGACTACCTGCGCGACAACATGGTCTACGAGACGGCCGATCGCGTGCAGCGCGGCCTGTCCTACGCCATCGTCGACGAGGTGGACTCGATCCTCATCGACGAGGCGCGCACACCGCTGATCATCTCGGGCCAGGCGGACGACCACACCGACGTCTACAAGCGCATCAACGCTGTCGTGCCCAAGCTGAAGAAGCAGATCGGCGAGCTCGACCCGCGCACCGGTGAAGGCGTCATCGAGCCGGGCGACTTCACTGTGGACGAGAAGTCGCACCAGATCCACCTGACCGAAGACGGCCACGAGGTTGCGGAAGCGCTGCTGACCGAGGCCGGCCTGATCCCGGAAGGCGCGAGCCTGTACGACGCGGCCAACATCACGCTGATGCATCACCTGAATGCAGCGCTGCGGGCCCACCACGTCTATCACCGCGACCAGCATTACGTCGTGCAGAACGGCGAGGTCACCATCGTCGACGAGTTCACCGGCCGCCTGATGAGCGGGCGACGCTGGAGCGACGGCCTGCATCAGGCTGTCGAGGCCAAGGAAGGCGTGGAGATCCAGGCGGAGAACCAGACGCTGGCCTCGATCACCTTCCAGAACTACTTCCGCATGTACGGCAAGCTGTCGGGCATGACGGGCACGGCCGACACCGAGGCCTATGAGTTCCAGGAGATCTACGGCCTCGAGACCGTCGTCATCCCGCCGAACCGCCCGACCATCCGCAAGGACGAGCTGGACCTGGTCTACAAGACCGACAAGGAAAAGTACAACGCCGTCATCGAGGACATCCGCGCCTGCCACACGCGCGGCCAGCCGGTGCTGGTGGGCACGACGTCCATCGAGAACTCCGAGCTGATCTCCAAGCTGCTGGACCAGGCCAAGCTGCCGCACAACGTGCTGAACGCCAAGCAGCACGAGAAGGAAGCGCAGATCGTCGCCCAGGCCGGCCGCCCGGGCGTCATCACCATCGCCACCAACATGGCCGGCCGCGGCACCGACATCGTGCTGGGCGGCAACGTCGAGAACCAGGTCAAGTTCCTCGAGGCCGACGAGGCGGTCCCCGCCGACGAGAAGGCGCGCCGCATCCAGCAGCTCAAGGACGAGTGGCAGGGCCTGCATGACAAGGTGCGGGCCGAGGGTGGCCTGCGCATCATCGCGACCGAGCGCCACGAGAGCCGCCGCATCGACAACCAGCTGCGCGGCCGTGCCGGCCGCCAGGGCGACCCGGGTTCTTCGCGCTTCTACCTGTCGCTGGACGACCAGCTGATGCGCATCTTTGCCGGTGAGCGCGTGCGCGCCATCATGGACCGGCTCAAGATGCCCGAAGGCGAGGCCATCGAGGCCGGCATCGTCACGCGCAGCATTGAAGGCGCCCAACGCAAGGTCGAGGCGCGCAACTTCGATATCCGCAAGCAGTTGCTCGAGTACGACGACGTCTCGAACGACCAGCGCAAGGTCATCTACCAGCAGCGCAACGACATTCTCGAGGCCGATAGCCTCATCGCCCAGATCGCTTCGCTGCGCGAGTCCACGCTGAGCGATGTCGTGCGCACCTTCGTGCCGGCCGAGAGCGTGGAAGAGCAGTGGGACCTGCCCGGTCTGGAGCAGGTGTTGCAGGGCGAATGGCAGATTGGCCTGTCACTGACCGAACTCGTCAAGAAGAGCGACTCGATCACCGACGACGACATTCTGGAAACCGTCACCAAGGCCGGCGACGAGCTCTTCCAGGACAAGCTCGAGCGCGTCGGCATCGATCAGTTCAACCCCTTCATGCGCATGGTGCTGCTGCAGAGCATCGACCAGCGCTGGCGCGAGCACCTGGCGGCCCTGGACTATCTGCGCCAAGGCATCCACCTGCGCGGCTATGCCCAGAAGAACCCCAAGCAGGAATACAAGCGCGAAGCCTTCGAGCTGTTCTCCCAGCTGTTGGACCTCGTGAAGATGGAAGTCACCCGCACGCTGATGAATGTGCGCATCCAGAGCCAGGAAGAGGCCAGCCAGGCCGCCGAGGCCATGGAGCGCCGTGCCGAAGCGGTGTCCAACGTGACCTACCAGCATCCCAACGAGGACGGCTCCATCAGCCAGGACGTCGACCCCGCCACGCTGCTGGCCGAATACGGCCACGTGGGCCGCAACGACCCCTGCCCCTGCGGCAGTGGCAAGAAGTTCAAGCTCTGCCACGGCAAGCTGGCCTGAGTTTTCCTGGTCGCATCCCGCCACGGGCCGGCTTTGCCGGCCCGTTTTCATTGGTGGCTCACCCCGCGCAGCCCACCCATGTGGGGGGAAAAGCGTGCGTTTGGGCACATCCCGCCGCCTGCGCCACGCGCATGAGGGGTGCTCGGACCGCTCTCACCCCCCTAGAGTGCAGTCATTCCCCGGCGAAACTCCGGGTAGACCCGAATAGAGAACCTGAAAGTACGTGATGAAAACGTTGTCTAAAGCGCTCGCCGCCCTCAGTCTGGTTGCCGCTGCATGCAATGCGACCGCAGCGGTGACGCCGGTGTCGTTCAGCTTTTCCAACGACGCCATCATGTCCAACGGCGCAGGTGCCGCGCAGTTCAACGACATCTTCGGTTTCACCTTGAACGGTGTGACGCTGATGGGCGGCAGCGTCATCACGTTCTCGGCCGAAGACCAGGCCAGCGTCGACATCACCTCGGCCTACCTCACCCAGGGTGGCACGTCCGTCGCGCTGACGCCGGTCGGCGCCGGCATCGACGTGGACAACGACATCTTCGGCATCGAGACCTGGACGCTGGGCCAGCAATGGCTGTCGGCGGGCGCCTGGCAACTGCACGTCCTTGGCGCCGGCTTCAGCGCCAAGGGCTTCGAGGGCTACACCGCCACGCTGGAAGGCAGTACGTCGACCACCGAGTTGCCCGAGCCCACCGCCCTGGCCCTGGTGGCGGTGGCCCTGGCCGGAATGAGCCTGTCCCGTCGCCGCGCTCGCTGAGCCGCGCCCAGCCGCCCCAATCACGAAAGCAGTCCAACCATGTTCAAGCCTCTGACCCTCGCCGCCGCCCTGCTGATGAGCGCTTCGGCATTCGCCGCCGACACCGTCAGCATCCGCTTCGTCGACCGTGATGCCGGCGATCCGGCGCTCACCACCTCGCTGACGACCAACTACGTCACCGGTGGACTGAACTTCACGGATGCCGCCACCGGCAGTTTCCTGGCCTACTGCATCGAGCCGACCCAGTCCTTCGCGCTGAGCTTCAAGAGCGACGGCGTGACGCCCAACTTCAAGACCTACACGGTCGGCAGCTTCAGTGGCAGCCAGGACACACTGCTGCAGGCGCTGTACTCCAGCAAGTTTGCTTCGGTCCACTCCGGCAACCAGCAAGCCGCCTTCCAGCTCGCAGTCTGGGAAATCATGCGCGAGAGCAGCGGCACGCTCAGCGTTGCCCAGGGTAGTGGCAGCTTTTTCCTGAAGACGGAAGG
>NZ_JBFUMO010000365.1:0-5983 GCF_054049355.1 Roseateles sp. P5_E11
GCGCATGCCGCCGCGCCCCAGGCCGATCAATACCTTGACTTCTCGCTTGCGCACCTCGTCGGCGACCTGCGCCGGATTGGCGTTGCTGGCCAACGCGAAGCTCGTGACSGAGCCGCCGAGCTTGTCCTCGATGCCCTCGATGATGGTGGTGAAGACCTGGCGAAAGGGCTCGCCGAGTTCGGGATAGACAACCACCAGCGAGCGCCCGAGCTCGGCCGCCGCGGCCGAACCACCGGTCAGCACCACGGCACCGCCCAGGGCCTGCTGCAACAAGGCGCGGCGCGTGGCGGGGCGAAGGCAACCGGGCTCAGTCAAAAGAAGAACGCTGTGTGGCAGGGTCGGGACAGGTGGGCGGCATTATGCAAAGGCCCGGACGCCTTGGCGGTACAGAGCCGGAACAGCGGCGCGCGCCGAGGAACAGCGTCGTCCTCGACATGCCGTTGCGCAGCAGCGGTTCAGGCATGAACAGGCTGCAGATGCCGAGGCGGATGCACAGCGGCAAACGCCACCGCAACGACGCCGAAAGCCCGTCGCAACGGCGCATGGCAAGAGGCTTTCGATAGGCAACCGGAGGCAATCAATGGGGCTCTGAGCGTTCCGACGCCGGGCGCAAGGTGGGGCATTATGCAGACGGCCACAGGCCTCATGCGCTCCGCTCCGGGAGGAGTTCACGATCGCGCCACAGTCTCTGACGCGACTAGCCGGACCGCCCCTGGGTAACAGCACAATACGCGCCCATTCACCCTCCACCTCGGAGACGCTGGCAATGAGACCTTTCTTTGGCTTGGTGATCCTCGGCGGCGTCTGCCTGACGGCCGCGTCGTCACCTGCCCTCGCACAGGGGCCCAGCGAAGAGGAAGAACTGGCCCAGGTCTACGGCGACAAGACCACCATCAGCATCGCCACCGGTACGGCCCAGACCCTGCGCCGCGCGCCTGCCGTGGCGACCGTCATCACGGCCCAGGACATTGCCGTCATGGGCGCCGCCGACCTGGACGAGGTGCTGGAGACCGTGCCGGGCCTGCACGTGAGCCGCAGCACCGGGGCCTATTCGCCGCAGTACCTGATCCGCGGCGTGGCCAGCGATTTCAATCCGCAGGTGCTGATGCTGCAGAACGGCGTGCCCATGACCACGCTGTATGTCGGCAGCCGTGGCGTCATCTGGGGCGGCCTGCCGCTGCAGAACATCGCGCGCATCGAGATCATCCGCGGCCCAGGCTCGGCGCTGTATGGCGCCGACGCCTATTCGGGCGTCATCAACATCATCACCAAGAGCGCACAGGACATCCAAGGCACCGAGCTGGGCCTGCACGCCGGCTCCTTCAGCGCCCGGGACGCCTGGCTGCAGCATGGCGGCAAGCTGGGCGCCCTTGACCTGGCCGCCTTCCTGCGCGTCGGGCGCAGCGATGGTTTCAGGCGCATCGTCGAGTCGGACGCCCAGACCGGCCTGGACGCCGTGTTCGGCACCCACGCCAGCCTGGCGCCGGGCCCCGTCAGCACGGGCTATCACGCCGTCGATGGCGGCCTGGAGCTGGGTTACGGCAAGTGGCGGCTGCACGCCGGCTACAAGGACCGCCGCGACGTGGGCACAGGCGCGGGCATCGCCGGCGCCCTCGATCCCGTGGGGCGAATGGGATCGCAACGCGCCGAACTCGATACGGGTCTCAGTGATGTCGACCTGTCGTCGGGGTGGCGGCTGAGCGTGAACGCCAGCTATCTGCACTACACGCAAAAGCTCTCCGTGCCCGTCCAGCTGTTCCCGCCCGGGGCTTTTGGCGGCTCATTCCCGAACGGCGTGTTCGGCTCACCCAACACCTGGGAGCGGCAGGCGCGCCTGTCCACCGCCCTCACCTACAGCGGCTGGGCCGGCCATCATTGGCGCATCGGTCTCGGTCACGACGACCTGAATCTCTACCGCACCCGGGAGTTGAGGAACTTCAACGTCATCACGTCGGGGCCTCTCACCGGCGTGCCGGTTCCCACACCCGGCGGCCAGCTCATCGAGGCGCCGGTGAACGACTCCTTCCTGGCGCCTCACCAGCGCCGTGTCGACTAMGCCTACGTCCAGGACGAATGGAGCTTCGCCAGGGACTGGACATTGACGGCCGGCGTGCGGCAGGACCGCTATTCCGATTTCGGCCGCACCACCAACCCGCGCGTCGCGCTGGTGTGGGACGCCAGCCTGGACCTCACCGCCAAGCTGCTCTACGGCAGCGCGTTCCGGGCGCCGTCGTTCAACGAGCAATACGGCGTCAACCCGGTGGCCAGCGGCAATGCGGCCATCCGGCCCGAGACCATGCGCACGGTCGAAGCCGCGCTGCAGTGGCATGCCAGCCGGGAGCTGCAGCTGAACTTCAATGTCTTCCGCTATGCCATGGGGGACATCATCAAGACCACCTCCAACCCGGCGCCCGCACCCGGCGCGACCTTCCGCAATGCCGGCTCGCAGCATGGCACCGGCGCCGAGGTCGAGTGGGTGTGGGATGCGCGGCGCGATCTGCGATTCACCGGCAACTATGCCTACCAGCGCTCCATCGACGAGTTGAACCGGACCGACGCCGGCTATGCCCCGCACCACCACCTGAATGCACGGCTCGACTGGTCATTCGCGGGTGATTCCACCCTCAGCGGACGGGTCAACCGCGTGGGCGACCGCGTGCGCGTCTACGGCGATGCCCGCCCCAACCTGCCCGGCTACACGACGCTGGACCTGAGCCTCAGGACCGCACTTGCCAAGACGGGCTGGGAGCTGTCCTTCGCGCTGCTGAACGCCCTCAACGCCGATGTGCGCGAACCCAGCCTGCCCAGCACCGGCATTGCCAACGACCTGCCCATGGCGGGGCGCTCGCTGACAGCTCAAGCCAGCTACAAGTTCTGAGGTCCAGGCCAGCGCCTCTTGGGCGCGCCCTCATAGGCCATGTGATCACAGGACAGCGGGAACAGCGCGCCCGCGGGGCGCTCGGCGGCCTCGATATAGCAGGGCGTCATGCCCGCCAGCAGCATCGGCACCTGGAAGTGGTGGAATTCGGTGACCGACAGGCCCAGGTCCGCGGCCAGTCCCGCGGTGAAAGCCGCATAGTTCATCTTCAGCCGCGCATCGCGTGCGACCAGCAAGCGCTCAACCTCGTGTGCCAGGGCGAGATGGGGTCCGCCGGCCAGCCCCAGCTCGCGGGCAATGCCCAGCAGCCAGGGCAGGCGCTCATCGGTCGAGTGGATGGGTCGGCCGTAGCCAAAGATGCGCCGCTGCGCCAGCTCCTGCTGCACGATGTCCGCCAGCGGTTCACCCGCGCTGACGCCGCGCTGCGCCTTGATGAGAAAGTCGATCGCCCGCACGCAGGGATGACCACCGTAGACGGTCGCCTCCGACATGCCCAGCGCGGCCGACATGCCCAGCGCCGGCGTGCTGCGCGCACTGCCTGCCAGCGCCGCGACGCGGTTGTTCCACAGGCGCGCATCGGGGTAGCTGGTGCAGACCCACATCGCGTGCAGAAGCTTCAGCGCCGGTTCGTCGAAGCGCCGGCCGGTGATCGACAGCATGTAGAGCTCGACCCAGTCTGCGTGCCGCAGGTCTTCGTGCAGGTCATGGCCAAGAAAGACCGCACGGGTGCCGACAAAGGCCTTGCCGGCGCGTGTTGCCAACGGCTTCATGCGGCCACCTGTTCGGCAGGGTCGTTCAGCAGGTCCAGCTCGAAGAACGGGAACTGCTTGGGGCCGATGCCGCGCTGCTCCAGTGCATGCGCGGCGGCACCGGGCAGACGCAGCAGCAGGTAGAGCATCTCGCCCTGCTCTGCCGTGAAGCCCAGGTCGGTCAAGGCGGCGGCGGCCACGCCCGTCATTGCCAGCGGCATGCCCGCCACGGCTTCCAGCGTCGGCTGCTGGCTTGCCAGCCAGGCGCTGCGCAGGCTCCTGGTATTGCGCGCCAGGTGGGCCAGCAGTTGCTGGGCGAGGGGCGCCATGCGCTCGGCGTGCGCGTCGAAGCCCGGCAGGTGATCGCATTCGGGCCAGATGCTGGCCACGCCAGCGTCGGTCTGGCGGAGTGCCTGCGTCCACGGCGCGAGGTCGGTGCCGCAGCGCTGCCAGAGTTGCATCGCATGGAAGACCTCGCGCGCACCGCCTTGCTGGCCGGCGCCCACCGCCAGCGCGGCCATCAGGCTGGCGGCGGCGGTCGAACCACCGGTGCCGGCGCACATCGCCGCATGCACCGACGGGTCGCGCGGCCCCGGATTGGCCAGCGCAAGTGCCAGGTCTTCCAGCAACGCAGCCTGCGCGGGCTCGGGCGCTTCACCGCGGAACAGCAGGAAGAGCATCTCGACCCAACGCGCACGCCCCAGCATCTCGCCATAGACGTCATAACCGTGGCAGTAGGCGGCGCGCGTGGCGAAGGCGTTGCCGGGCTCGGGCTCCTCCAGCCAGATGCGCGTGTGCACTCGTTGCAGCGCTGTCATCGCGCCGTACCCAGCGTCTTCATGCGCAGATTCATCGGCGGCACTTCCTCGCCGTCGATGCGGATGTCCAGCAGCGTCGGGCCCTGGCGCGACAGCAGCGCGTCGAAGTCCAACGCGTCCAGGTCCTGCGGCGAGCGGATCACGTGCCCCGGGATGCCCATGGCGGCGGCCATCATCGCGAAATCGACCTTGGGCAGCTGGAAGCCGATGGGCTCCGCGCCCGCCAGGCGCTGGCCATGCTTGACCATGCCCAGCGCGCCGTCGTTGAGCACGACATAGAGCACAGGCAGACCCAGCTCGGCGGCCACCGTGATCTCCTGGCCGTTCATCAGATAGCTGCCGTCGCCCGTCAGGCAGACGACCGGGCAGCGCCGGTTGGCCATCGCAATGCCCACCGCCGAACCAATGGCCCAACCCATGGGCGCGAAGTCCATCGTCACGCGCAGCCAGCTGGAGCTGCGCGAGCGCCTTTCCTTGCCGGCCGGCAGATAGGCACCCCCCGGCATGCGGGCGCGCTGGTCGTGCGGCGCCAGATAGTGCACCGCCCAGGCGGCGCTGTTGCCGGYGTCGGCGACGAAACGGGTCTGCGGCGGGCAACGCTCGCTCAGGGTGGCCAGCAGGCGCTGCGGCTTCACCGGCGCGCTGTCGCTGTGGATGGCCTGCGGGTTGTCGACCATGGCCTCGTAGGCCTGGCGCGCCACCTGCGGATGCATGAAGGGCAGCAGTTGCCCTTCCGGACCGTTCTGCGACGGGGCCAGCAGCGTCATCAGCTGCTCGCACACCGACTTGATGTGGCCGCGCACATGCAGCCGCGCCATCTGCGAGCGCATCAGGTTCTCGTCGCTGTCGTCCACATGGACGAGGCGGCTGTTCAGCAGCGCGGCCGACCAGCCCCCGCTGTTGAACTCACCGAAGCCCGTGCCCAGGGCGATGACCAGATCGGGCTCGCTCGACAGCAGCTCGGCCGCGCTGGCGTGGCCGCCAAAGCCGAACACACCGCGAAAACGCGGGTGACGCGGGTTGATGAAGCCCTTGCCGTCGGGCGTCGTGATGAAGCTGCCGTCGGTCAGCTGCACCAGCTGCATCAATTCGTTGGCGGCATCGCCGCAACCGTCACCAATCAGCCACACGGGCTGGCGGGCCGAGAACAGCAGGCGCGCGAGCTGGCGCACGGAGGGCAGGTCAACCATGGCCGGCGCGCGGCGCAGCAGGCCGGCAAAGTCCGGCGTCTCCATGCCGTCGGGCAGAGGCTCGCGCAGGATGTCCACCGGGATGGACAGGTGACTGGGGCCGCTGGGGGCTCGCTGCGCCTGCATCAGCGCGTTGAAGAGCTTGGTGGGCAGTTGCTCGGCGTGTGAGACCAGCGAGTTGTAGCGCGTGCAGGGGCGGAACATCGCCATTGTGTTGATGCCGGTGCAGCTCGACTCCTGCAGGGCACCTTTGCCGAAGTTCTTGATCGGTGGCTGGCCGGTGATGACCAGCATGGGCACGTTGTTGTCATAGGCGCAGTCCAACTACGACGGCTGGCTGACCACGAC
>NZ_JBFUMO010000366.1:0-5974 GCF_054049355.1 Roseateles sp. P5_E11
CGCACCCGCTGCCTCCTCGCGCCTAGCCTGCGCCCTTGCCAGTCACAACGCGGGCCACGCCCGCTGCCGCTCAGGCTCCTCCGGCCTTAGCATCCGTCGGTCACGGTTTAAGGACCCCTCATGCTTGCCTGGCCCAGCTGGACACGACRCATCAACGAATATTTCCCGCTGCGCTATCTGACGTGGATGTTGTGCGGCCTGCTGGCGCTGTTCTTCGCCATCGGTTGGATGGGCGGGCTCGTCGACGGCGTGCTGGTCGTCGTCTTCCTGGGCCTGACGTTGCTCGGCCTGCGCGATACCCGCCAGACGCGTCATTCCATTCTGCGCAACTATCCCGTCATCGGCCATCTGCGCTTCCTGCTGGAGTTCATCCGCCCGGAGATCCGCCAGTATTTCCTGGAGGGCGACAACGATGCCGCGCCGTTCTCGCGTGCCCAGCGCTCCATCGTCTACCAGCGCGCCAAGGGCGAGGCCGACCAGCGCCCTTTCGGCACCCAGCTGGACGTCAGCGCGCGCGGCTATGAATGGATCAACCATTCCCTGGCGCCGACCCATCTCACCAGCCACGACTTCCGCATCACCATTGGCGCGGGCCGGGCCCAGCCCTATTCGGCCAGCGTCTTCAACATCTCGGCGATGAGCTTCGGTGCGCTCAGCGCCAACGCCATCCTGGCGCTGAACAAGGGCGCGAAGCTCGGCGGCTTCGCCCACGACACGGGCGAAGGCTCGATCAGCGCCCACCACCGCGTGCATGGCGGCGACCTGATCTGGGAGATTGGCTCGGGTTATTTCGGCTGCCGCAATGACGATGGCAGCTTCAGCCCCGAGCGCTTCGAGGCCGCTGCCCGCGACCCGCAGGTCAAGATGATCGAGCTCAAGCTCAGCCAGGGCGCCAAGCCCGGCCACGGCGGCGTGCTGCCCGGCCCGAAGGTGACGGCGGAGATTGCGGCCGCACGTGGCGTTCCCGAGGGCGTGGCCTGCATCTCACCGGCCCGGCACAGCGCCTTCTCGACACCCATCGAGATGATGCAGTTCATCGACAGGCTGCGCACGCTGTCGGGCGGCAAGCCCACCGGCTTCAAGCTTTGCATCGGCCACCCCTGGGAGTGGTTCGCTGTGTGCAAGGCCATGCTGGAGACCGGCATCACGCCCGACTTCATCGTCGTCGATGGCGCCGAAGGCGGCACGGGCGCCGCGCCGCTGGAGTTCACCAACCATGTCGGCGCGCCGGTTCAGGAGGGCCTGCTGCTCGTGCACAACTCGCTGGTCGGATTGAACCTGCGCGACAAGATCAAGATCGGCTGCGCCGGCAAGGTCACGACCGCCTTCGACCTGGTGCGCCTGATGGCGCTGGGCGCCGACTGGTGCAACGCCGGGCGCGGCTTCATGTTCGCTCTGGGTTGCATCCAGGCCCAGGCCTGCCACACCGGCCATTGCCCGACGGGCGTGACCACGCAGGACCCGGTGCGCCAGCGCGCCATCGTCGTGCCCGACAAGGCCCAGCGCGTCGCCAACTTTCACCAGGGCACGCTGAAGGCGCTGAAGGAACTCGTCGAGGCCGCCGGGCTGTGCCACCCGCAGGAAATCACGGCTCAGCACATCGTGCACCGCCTGGACAAGCACGAGGTCAGGTTGCTGGCCAACCTGCTGCCTTTCGTGGAGCCGGGTTCGCTGCTGCGCGGCGACATGAGGCACAACACCTTCAGGATCTACTGGCCGCTGGCCAGCGCCCACAGCTTTGCGCCCCAAGGCGCCATCGAACGCACCGCTGCCGCGTGAATTTCGGGCCGGGCGCCTGGCGATCCCCTCCTTGGACGAGGGGCCCGCGCCCGCGGGGGATGGTGCCTACAAGTTAGGGGGATGGCGACCAAAACGCGCACAATGCGCAGCGGTTACATCCGCGCATCATGCCCACCGTCTATCTCCTCCGTCTCAGCGAGCCCACGCTGCAGCGCACGCGCTCGCTGCTGCTGCAGGCCGACGGCGTGGAGCTGGCCGGCAGCAGCACCCTGCTGGCCGACGCGCTGGACGAACTCGCCGCGCTGGCGCCCGACATCGTCGCCAGCGACCTGCGCCTGGTCGACAGCCATGCGATGCGTGTCGCCCATGAACTCGGCCGCCTGCCGGTGCGGCCCCAGCTGCTGCTGCTGACGCCGACGGCCGATGACCTGCAGCTGTTCGCCGCGCTGAGTGCCGGCGCCAATGCCTATCACGTGGACGACGGCAGCGGTGCCGGCCTCGTCCAGGCGCTGACTCGCCTGCATGAACGCCGCTCCATGTTCAACCCTCAGCTGGCCCGCCAGGCCCTGGCGGCCTTCGGCATCGAGCGCAGCCCCATCGTCACGGCCCGCCAGGCCGCAGCGCCGCTGGATGCCAGCCCCGCCGGCCGCCAGATCGACCAGGCCAGCCGTCATCTGCTGACGCTGCTGGCGCAAGGCCTGCTACTGGCCGAGATCGCGACGCTGTGGAAGCTGGACGTTGCCGAGATCGAGCGCCGCATCTGGCGCCTGGTGCGCCTGCTGCATGTGCGTTCGCGGGAACTGCTGATCGCCTAGGCCGGCACAGTGTCCGCAAAGCTCTGGCGCTGGGACAGCTTGTCCATGTGGCGAGCCAGATTGGGGTAGTCCTCGCGCCAGTTGATCTCCGGGAAGCGGAATTCCAGCCAGCCCAGGGCGCAGCCGACGGAGATGTCGGCGAGCGAGAAATGGTTGCCCGAGCACCAGGCCTTCTCGCCCAGGCCCTGGCTCATCGCGGCCAACGCGGCGTTGACCTTGGTCAGCTGACGGTCAATCCAGGCCGGGCTGCGCTGCTCCGCGGGGCGGTGCGCCCAGGTGCGCTCCAGGCGCACGAGGATGCCGGCATCGACGACGCCATCGGCCAGGGCCTCCCAGGTGCGCACCTCGCAGCGCTCGCGGCCGCGCTCGGGGATCAGCTTGCCCACGGGTGACAGCGTGTCCACGTACTCGACGATGACGCGCGAGTCGAAGACGGCACCGGTGATCGAATCCTGGCCTTCCATGACCAGGCAGGGCACCTTGCCCAGCGGGTTCATCTTCAGGATGGCGTCGCTGCCCCAGACGTCTTCAAGCACCAACTGGTAATCGAGCTTCTTCTCGGCCATCACGATGCGAACCTTGCGCACGTAAGGGCTGGCGAGAGAACCGATCAACTTCATCGTCATAGGGCAGGCAAGGGGATCACAAGTCGAAACGATTCTAGCGAGCGCTTCTTGGCGGACTGCCCGTGAAAAAGGCCTGTCGGCTGGGGCCGACAGCCACCGCAAGCAGGGGTTGCCAGCAGGGAGGGCGCCCTGCACAGTGCTGCCGCTCAGACACCGGCGCCGTCCCCGGAAGCCGGGACAAAGGACATCCGAGGGAGGATGAATGCTTGATTCCGACACGACCGCGACGACTCGGTCCAGGTCTTTTTCGGCTTCGTTCTCAAGCCACCCGGGCGACGAAGAGCGCATCGCCTTCTTCAGGCAGCCGTAAAAAATCACATCACGGGGCCTGACAAACCAGAGTTGCCAGGCACGCTGGCCACCGCCAAAGTCTCGGCCGGCACGCCGCGCTGAACAGCGGCCCGCTAACAGGGAGATTCCATGCAAGACCTCGACGCCGCGGCCGATGCGGCCCCCGTCGCCACGCCGCCCGCTGCGCCGCGGGTGCTCGACATCCGCTTCACCGGCTCGGGCAGCGAGTATTTCCGCATCTGGTCGGTCAACCTGCTGCTCATCCTCGTCACGCTGGGCCTGTACCTGCCCTTCGCCAAGGCCAGGCGCATCCGCTACTTCTATGCCAACACCCTGGTCGATGGCCAGGCGCTGAGCTTTCATGGCGACCCGTGGAAGATGTTCCGCGGCTTCGTGCTGCTGGTCGTGTTGATGGGTGTCTACAGCGGCGCGGGCCGGCTGTCGCAGCTGGCGGCCTTCATCGCCTTCCTGATCCTGTGCGCCGTCTGGCCGGCCCTGTGGCGGGCCTCGATGCAGTTTCGCCTGGGCAACACCAGCTGGCGCGGCCTGCGCCTGCGCTTCGAGGGGTCGCTGCAAGGAGCCTATCTGGCCTGCGCACCCAGCTATCTGCCGGCCATCGCCATGGTCGCCGGCACCGCGCTGATGGCCTCCGCAGACGCAGGCACGGCCAAGGAGATGACGCCCGCGCTGTGGCTGAACGTCGTCGGCCTGCTGGGCATGATGGTCCTGATGCCTTGGTCATTGACCCTGTTCAAGCGCTACCAGCACAACGGCTACCGCATCGCCGGACAGCATGCCCGGCTCAAGCTGTCGGTGGCCAAGGTCTATCTGCTCGGGCTGAAGACCATCGGCGTCTCGTTGCTGCCCATGATCGGTTCCGGCGTGCTGATCGCGTTGTTCGTCGCGCTGGGCAGCACCATGCAGCAGAGCATGGGTCGTGTCGTCAGCATGGCCGCGCTGGGCTTTGGGGTGCTGCTCGCTTACCTGCTGTATTTCGCGGTCGTCATGCCCTACAGCGCCGCACGCATGCAGAACCTGGCCTGGAGCGGCACGCGCAGCGAAGCCTTGCGCTTTCGCAGCACGCTGAGCTTCTCGTCCCTGTTCGGCCTGACGCTGAAGAACTGGCTGCTGACCGGACTGACCCTGGGCCTGTACCGGCCCTTCGCGGCGATCGCCACGGCGCGGCTGCGCCTGGAGGCCGTCAGCATCGGCTGCGACGAAGACCCGGCCGACTGGGTGGCCGCGGCCCATGCCGGCCACGCCGACGCGACGGGCGACATCGCCGGCGACTTCTTCGGCATCGACATGGGCCTGTGATGGATGCTTCGCCCCGCCTCGCCGCGGACTGGTTTGATGGGCGCAGCGCCCGCGCGCGGCCCATTGAGGTCTGGATGGACGGTGCGACGCTGCACTTCGGTGAGCAGAGCGCGCCGCTGTCAGGCCTGACCTGGCCCGAACGCCAGCGCCATGGCCAGCGCCAGATCCTGCTGCCTGGCGGCGGCCTGCTGAGCTTTGCCGATGCCGCGGCCTTTGATGCCTGGGCGAGCGCGTCCGGTCGCAGTGACAGCGCCATCGTGCAGTGGCAGCAGAGCTGGCTGCTGGCGCTGCTGGCGCTGGTGTTGCTGGCGGCGGGCTTGGCAGCGGGTTGGCGCTGGGGACTGCCGTGGGCGGTCGACACCGCCGTCGACGCGCTGCCCCAATCCGCTGAGCGGACCCTGGGCGAGCATTTGTTGAACGGTCTGGACGGCGATTGGCTCAAGCCGAGCGCCCTCAGCACGGCCCAGCAACAGGTCTGGCAAGACCGTTGGACCAAGGCCATCGCGCGAGCCCGCGTCGACGGTGGGCCGGCGGTGCCGGAGCGCTTCGAGATCCATTTCCGCAACGGGGGCAAGGCGCTGGGACCGAATGCGTTTGCGCTGCCCGGCGGCGACATCGTCATCACCGACGAGTTGCTGGAACTGCTGGCCGACGAACCTGACGCCGTGATGACCGTGCTGGCGCACGAACTGGGTCACGTGCGTCACCGTCACGGCCTGCGGCTGATGCTGCGGGCGGGTGCGGTCGGCGTCGTCGCCTCGGTCATCGTGGGTGACTTCTCCACGCTGCTTGCCGCGGCACCGGCCTTGCTGGCGAGCAACGCCTACTCGCGCGACAACGAGCGCGAGGCTGACCTCTACGGCCGCACGCTGGCCCGGGCCGGCGGCGTGGACACCTCGCGCATGGCCGTGTTTTTCGAGCGTCTGGCCAAGAAGCATGCAACGGTGGACAACAACCCGTTGGCCATCGCGATCTCGTCCCACCCCGCAGACGAGGAGCGCATCGCCTTCTTCAGTCAGCGGTGAACAATCACGTCGCGAGCGGAGCTCGTGACGCGCGCCGGCAATGCCACAGTCACGGGCAGCCCGCTGCAGCAGACGGCGGCGCCTTCACCCAGGGAGTTTCCATGCACACCGCCGCAGCCGTCCCGACGACGGCCGATCTGCCCCCGCCCAACACCGAGCC
>NZ_JBFUMO010000367.1:0-5964 GCF_054049355.1 Roseateles sp. P5_E11
CATCCGGCTCATGTGGCCGCCTTCCTCGCCGAGGTGCTGGGCGGGCCGGCCACCTATTCCGCCGAGCATGGCGGCCATCCGCACATGGTGCGCCAGCATCTCGACCGCCATCTGAGCCAGGAACAGCGCCGCGCCTGGGTCGCACTGCTGCTGGACACGGCCGATCAGCTTGGCATGCCCGATGACCCCGAGTTCCGCTCCGCGCTGGTGGGCTACCTTGAATGGGGCTCGCGTCTGGCCGTTCTCAATTCGCAACCTGGCGTGACGGTGGACGCCGACGCGACCATGCCCAAATGGGGTTGGGGCGAGGTCAAGGGGCCGTATCAGGGCTGATGCGCAAGCACCCCATCGCGTGCTGAAATCGTGCCACTTCAGGAGCTCGCATGAAACGCGTGATCGGCATCGGCGGCATCTTCTTCAAATCGCCCGACCCCAAGGCCCTGGCCGAGTGGTACGGCAAGCACCTCGGCCTGCCCGTCGAGGCCTGGGGCGGCGTCACCTTTCCCTGGGCCACGGCCGACAACCCGGGTGGCGCGGGTGGCACCAACTGGTGCCCCTTCAAGGCCGACACCGGCTACTTTGCGCCGAGCGCAGCGGCTTTCATGATCAATTTCCGCGTCGCCGACCTGCACGGCCTGCTCGCGGCCCTGCGCGTGGAAGGCTGCAACGTCGTCGGCGACCCGCAGGACTCGGAGTACGGCAAGTTCGGCTGGGTCATGGACCCCGACGGCAACAAGGTCGAGCTCTGGGAGCCGCCAGCCGGGCAATGAGCCCGCTGGTCGCTACTGGTTGATCGGCGGCGCCGACGGCGCGGGCTCGGACGCGGCCTCATCGACGCGCGGCGGGGCCGGTGGCAGGCCGATGCGCGCGATTGCCATGTCGCCGGCGAATTCCGAGTAGAACCAGTTGCCGTCCTGCTGCACCAGGCCCTCGTCCGGCGGTGCCAGCTGGGTGCTGGGTTGGCCCTTCAAGGCCACGGCCATGGTCGCGACCCAGACGGGCAGGGCCAGGCCGCCGCCGGTTTCGCGCTCACCCAGGGACTTGGGCTGGGGATAGCCGATCCAGACGGCACCGGCCCGCGTAGCCTGGAAACCGCAGAACCAGGCGTCGACAGCGTCATTGGTCGTGCCGGTCTTGCCATAGAGGTCCCAGCGGCCGAGCAGGCTGCTGGCCCGCGCGCCGGTGCCTTCGCGCGCGACGGCGGCGAGCAGTTGCGAGGTCATGAAGGCATTGCGCGGGCTGACAGCCGTCCTCATCTTTGGCGGCTCGGCCTTCCACAGCACGGCGCCTTGCGCGTCCTGCACGCGGTCGATGAGCCAGGCCGTCGGCAGCTGGCCGGCGTTGGCGAAGGCGGCGTAACCCTGGGCCATCTGCAGCGGCGTCACGGAGCCGGTGCCCAGGGCGATGGTCAGGTTCAGCGGCTGCTTGTCCTCGTCCAGGCCGAAGCGCGCAGCCCAGGCGCGGGCGCGCTGCGGACCCAGGGCCTGCACCAGGTGGATGGTGACCATGTTCTTGGAGCGGGCCAGGCCCTGGCGCAGCGTCAGCGCCTCCTCGTACTGGCCGTCGTAATTGCGCGGTGACCAGTCGCCGACCTCGACGGGCTGGTCGCTGACCAGGGTACCGGCCCAGGCCCCCTGGTCGATGATGGCCGAGTAGATGAAAGGCTTGAAGGCCGAGCCCGGCTGGCGCCAGGCCTGGGTGGCGGAGTTGAACTGGTTGCGGGCGAAGTCGAAGCCGCCCACCAGGGCGCGGATGGCGCCGGTGGCCGGGTCCAGCGTGACGACGGCGCCTTCGGCCTGCGGTGTCTGGCTGAGCTGCCACTGCTTGCCGGACTCCATCACCCGCAGCACGGCACCGCGCTTGAGGCTCTGCAGCGGGCGTAGCGCCTGGCCCTTCAAGCTGATCTTCTCGCCGTCGGCCATCACCAGCTCGGCCGCGCTCTTGTCGACCTTGAGCAGCACGGCGGTGCGCAGCTCGCCGAGGTCGGGGTGGGCGTCGAAGGCGGTCTCCAGGGCCTCGTCGAAGTCTTCGCCTTCAGGCAGCTCGACGGTCGCCTCGGGGCCGCGGAACGGCTGGCGGCGCTCCAGCTCGAACAGCGCATGGCGCAGCGCCTCTTGTGCAGCCGCCTGCTCGGCATAGCGCAGTGTCGTGTAGACGGTGAGGCCACGCGTGTAGGCCTCCTCGCCAAAGCGCGTCACCATCTCGGCACGCACCTGCTCGGCGGCGTGGTCGGCGACGCCGGAGAGGCGCTTGGGCCGGCGCACGTCCAGCGGCTTCTCGCGAGCGGCGTCGGCCTGGGCCTGCGTGATCTGGCCCACGGCGACGAGCCGTCCCAGCACGACAGCCTGGCGACGCTTGGTGCGCTCAGGGTAGAGAACCGGGTTGAGGCGGTTGGGGTCCTTGGGCAGGCCGACGAGGACGGCAATCTCGCCGGTGTTGAGCTTGTCCAGCGGCTTGCCGAAATAGCGCTCGGCCGCGGCGCCAAAGCCATAGGCCTTGTTGCCCAGCGAGATCTGGTTCATGTAGATCTCGAGGATCTGATCCTTGCTCAGGTTTCTCTCGATCTTGATGGYCAGCAGTCCCTCCTGGGCCTTGCGCGCAAAGGTCTGCCGGTTGCTCAGGAAGATGTTGCGGGCCAGCTGCTGCGTGATGGTGGACGCGCCCTGCAGCCGCGTCGGGTGCAGGATGTTGTGCAGCATGGCGCGGCCGATGCCGCTGTAGTCGATGCCGGAGTGCACGTAGAAGTCGCTGTCTTCGACGGCCAGCAGCGCGTCCTGCAGGGCTTTTGGGATGTCCTTCAGCGGCACGAAGCGCCGCCGCTCGGCGCCGAACTCGCCCAGCAGCTGGCCGTCCTCGCTGAGCACGCGCAGCGGCTGGTGGGGCTGGTAGTCGGTCAGCGCATCAAGGGCCGGCAGCTGCGCCCAGATCAGCGCCGCCACGATGGCACCCAGCAGCAGGATCGCCAACGGCACGCCCACGAGGGCGGCGAGCCAGGGGCGTTGGAGAAGGAACTTCAGCATGGCGCGCATCCTAGGGGGTGGCCACCTGGCTCTGGCGCGGGCTGCAAGCTGTTACTTGGCCGCCGCGATGGCACGCTGCAGGTGCTCGCGCTGCTCGCAACCGGCCGGGCAGAGCTTCTCCAGCACGGCCAGGCGCTCATGCGCCTTGGGCAGCTCGCCCTTCATCACATAGAGCTCGCCCAGGTATTCGTTGGCGCCGCGGTGGTTGGGGTCGATGCGCAGTGCCTGCAGGTACTGGGCCTCGGCCTCGGTGAACTGCGGCGTGGCCTGCTTGCGCAGCGTATAGCCCATCAGGTTGTGCCAGTCGGCATTGCCGGCCTGGGGCTCGGTGCGCAACGCGGCCAGGGCGCCTGCCCAGTCCTTGGCCGCGATGAGGCGGCGTGGCGTGGCCAGTGGATCGGCCGCGGCAGGCTTGATCTCCGGCGGTGGGCTCATGTCGGCGGCCCAGGCGGAGCTGGCCAGCAGCAAGGCGGTCAGGACGAAGCGGCGCATGGGCGTCTCCCGAAGTGATGCCGATTGGCAGGGCCGCCAGCTTAGCGCCCTCCGCTGCCACGACGGGGGCTGTCAGAAGTCATGGCGGCCTTGCGCCGTTCAAGCAGCTTGGAGGGCGAACAACTCGGCCGCGTTGCGCCAGGCGATGCGCTGAGCCACCTCAGACGGCAACTGCCCGAGCCAGCCGCGGTACTCGGCGAACAGGCCCTCGTAGTGCTGCAGACGCTGGGGGACCCAGGTGTCGGAGCCGATCAGGAAGCGCCCCGGGTGCTGTGTCATCAGTGCGCGCCAGTCTTCGCCAAGCTTGCCGTCAAACGTGATGCCCGGCCGGTAGGACAGCTCGCCGCGCAGACCCGCGTGCTTGGCTAGCAGCTCCTTCACGCGCGGCAAGGGCTCGCCGGAAATGCCGGTGTGGGCCCAGATCAGCGACGTGCCGGGCGCGTGGCCAAGCAGCTTGTCGACCGCCACATCGTCCACGTGAGCCAGCACGGTCAGGCCGCGCTCGCGCGCCAGCTTCATCAGTGCGATGGCGGTCGGCCCATCGGCATTGGCGCTGTCGTAGAGATGGAACTCACCCAGGCCGCGGAAGGGCCCGGCCGGGCTGCCGAGCTTCAGCAGTTCCAGCACCATCAGCCGAATGCTGTCGTCGGCGAACCAGCCGGTGTAGTCGGCCCGGTCGCGGTACAGGCGGATGAAGGGCACCCATTGCGGCCCCGGCTCAGAGACGAGACGCAGCGTGCCGTCGTTTGGCCTGCTGTTGACCAGCGCACCCCGCACGCCGGCACGGGCCATGCGCGCCAGCACGTCGGCCGGTGGATGCGGCGCCTGGGCGTCGTCGTTGTAGTGCAGATGAGCATCGAACAGCGGGCCGGCATAGGCCTGCGCCCATGCGGGAACCGGCAGGCCGGCCAGCAGCAATGCCCGGCGTCTGAGCATCAGACGGCTCGCTCGGCGGCAGCGATGAGGCGGCTGATGCGCGAGACGGACAGGCCGAGCTGGCCCGCCAGATCCGTCATCGCGACGCCGCCCTCGGCATGGGCCAGCCACAGCGCCTGCTCGCGGATGCCACCGGCGCGCTTCAGCCACTCGCCAAAGCCCGTGCGGGCCACGCGACGGGGCGCAACGGCGGCGGCCCGCATGCGCGCGGCGAAGTCAGCGTCGCCGAGGAAGATCTGTTCACGCAGACGCCCGGGCCACAGCTGCAAGCCGGGCTCGGAGGCGACCAGGCGGGCATAGCGTTCGCCGGCCAGGCGATGCTGGGCCGGCGTCGTCGCCGGGCGCCCCAGCAAATGGCTGTGCAGGCCATCGACGTCCAGCCATTCGGGCGCGGCTTCCATGGCAGCCAGGGCGCGGAAGCTCGAGCCGGCCCAATCCGCCGCGCCACGCGCCAGGCGCAGGCGCACCGGGTTGAGGTCGACATAGCGGCAGGCATCCAGCAGATGGCGCTCGCGGTCGACCAGCACGGCATGGAAACGCCCCTGGAACAGCGAGCCGCTGAAGCCGTGGCGGCGCTGGTGATGCTGGGTGTAGACGCCGTTCACATGCCGCATCAGCTGCGACAGATTGGCGCGGCGCGTGAACAACAGCAGGTGGTAGTGGTCGGGCAGCAGGGCGTAGGCCAGGGCCTGGGCGTCGAAACGGTGCAGGGCCTGGGCCAGCAAGGCACGCATTTCGGCACGATCGGCTTCGTCGACAAAAGCCTGCTGCCCGCTCTCGAACGGGCAGTGGGCGCCGATCAGATAGACGGCGCCAGCGATCTCGAGTCGAGCAGGCCTTGCCATGCGCCACCTTAAGTCTCGCCGCCCGGAATGGCAAGATGGCGGCCTGCCGGTCTCCTCATTCGTCCGGCACGCCCCATGAAGACCCATCAAATCGAAATCCAGAAGTTCAAGGCCGCGTCCGCCAACCAGCACGGCCAGATCATGTTCAAGGTGGACGCCATGGTCACGCCCAAGACGCCCATCGACGGCATCGAGCCCAGCAGCGTCATCGTCATGACGGAGCAGAACGCCCGCGTGCTGATGGCCTTGCTGAAGGCACAGATCGCCGAAATCGACAACAAGAAGCCCAAGAGCCGCCACGGCCGCCACGGCTGAACTCGCGAGGCAAAGGACGACTCCCATGCAGTACCCCCAATACAACCCCGCCTCCGACAACCGGCCGCTGTCCGACGAGGAGCTCGACGACCTGGACGAGCTGCTCTCGGTGCTGCCCACCGATAGCGCGATGAACATCGAGGCGCTGGACGGCTATCTGACTGGCCTGCTGCTGTCGCCGCAAAAGCTGGCCGACCTGCCTGGAGACGCCTGGCTGCCGGTGGTCTGGGGCGGCGACCAGGAGCCCGACCCCAAGCCCTTCGCCAGCGGCAAGCAGCGCAAAAAGGTCGTCATGGCGATGCTGCGGCATGTGCAATCCATCGCCATGGCCTGGACGCATGCGCCCAAGGCCTGGG
>NZ_JBFUMO010000368.1:0-5948 GCF_054049355.1 Roseateles sp. P5_E11
CCGTGTCGGCATAGCGACCGAAGGCGTCCACCGTCACGCGCGACGTCCAGCCGCCGCGGTCTTCCAGCGCCTGCGGCAGGTCCCAGTGGAAGAGGGTCACCCACGGCTCGATGCCGTGTTTCTTCATGCTGGCGAAGAGGCGGTGATAGAAGTCCAGGCCGGCCTGGTTCAGCTCACCGTCGCCGTTCGGGTAGATGCGCGGCCAGGCCAGCGACAGGCGGTAGTGCTTGAGCCCCAGCGACGCCATCAGCGCGAAGTCCGCGTCGAAGCGGTGGTAGTGGTCGCAGGCGACGTCCAGGGTGTCGCCGTCGTGCACCTTGCCGGGCTGGCGGCAGAAGCGGTCCCAGATGGATTCGCCCTTGCCGTCCTCGAAGGCCGCGCCCTCGATCTGCGGCGCGGCGGCGGCAACGCCGAAGAGGAAGTCGGCAGGGAAGGGGCTGGCGTAGGTCAAGGTGAGGTTGTCTGTCAAGGAGCCATCCTGCGGCAATGGGGCGGTTGCGACGATGCCGCGGATGAAATCGGAGGAGCTAGAGGCAGTCATAGCGATCCAGGAGAGGGAGAGTGCTCGGCCGTCAGGGCGTCAGCCACGGGGTCAGGGTCGCTGTCAGGCTGCGAGCCCATATTTCATAGCCTTGCGGGCTGAGGTGCAGCCAGTCGGGCAGGATGTCTTTGGAGAGTGTGCCGTCCGGATTCGCGAGCGCGCGGCCGATGTCCAGGAAGACGATCCGGCGGCCATCGGCCAACGCGGGCAGCAGCGCATTGATCCTGTCGTTGTGCCTGCGGGTCAGGTCGTCGGGCTTCTCGCCGCGTGGGAACAGGGCCAGCAGCAGCACCTTGGCCTGGGGCTGGCGCTTGCGGATCTCGTCGAGGTTCTTCTGGATACCAGCCACCGTGAAGGCCGGGTCTTCCAGCCGGTCGCCGGTGTTGTTGGTGCCGATCATCATGACGACCGCCTTCGGCGCCATGCCGTCCAGCTCGCCATGCTGCAGTCGCCACAGCAGGTTTTCGGTGCGGTCGCCGCCAAAGCCTAGGGCGACGGCGTTGTGCTTCGCAAAATGCGTTGCCCACGCAGCCTTGCCTTCGTTCTCCCAACCCTGTGTGATGGAGTCGCCAAGGAAGACGAGGTCCACGCGCCGGCCCGCTTCGCGATGAGCCTTGATCTCGGCGAGCTTCTGTTCATGGCGCGGCAGCCACCAGTCCGCGGCCCAGGATTCCTGCAGCCGTTCGGGCGTGACGGACTGGGTGCGGTAGTCGGGGCAGGCGGTGGTCGCCTTGCCATTTTTGTTGATGCGCAGGTGGGCAATCTGCAGCTCGCCGTTGCCCGTGCCTTCCAGCGCGAAGGGCACGTTGACGGCGCTGAAATCGTCGCCCTCGCGCCAGAAGCACTTCAACGCAAAGGACAGGTGCTGACGGCCTTTGCCGATCAGCTCTCGGCCGGCGAACAGGAAGGGGATCTTGCRCTCGCAAGGAAACGCCGGGYCGTCCCAAGTTTCCTTGGCCCCCTCGGGGGGTGGGCTGGGCGCAGCCCGGCTTTGGGGGCGTCCACGGCCATTGCCGCAACCCAGCTTGAACTTCATGCCACCATGGGCGAGATCGATGACATTCAAGTCGAATTCGACGGTGCCTTCGGCCAGGTAGGGCCGCAGGTCCAGCGGCGGGCCGTCCTGCCAGCGGGCCTGGGCGATCCAGGAGTTGCTGAACTGCAGCGTCAGCGCACCGTCAGCGCTACGGCGGGCCGCGACGTGGCTGTCCGGCACGCGTGGGTTGGCGGGCTTGGGCACGGTGACGCGGTCGCCGACGAGCTTGGCCTCGCCCTCGAAATCGGTGACGGCGATCTGCCAACCCTTGGCGGGGCGGCCAACGTCCAGGTCCAATGACTGCGCTGTCATTGGGAGCAGGGCAGCGAAGGCGAGCAGGAAGCGATTCATCATCAGAGCAAGTCTTGAGACGACAGCGTGCGCGACTGGCCGGGCTTGAGCTTCAGTGCGACGACGCGCTCGCCGATGCGAACGCGGCCGCCGCCCGCGCCGGCCACCGAGCGTACGGTGGCGCTCTTGATGCGACCGTTTGCCCAGGCGATGTCGACCTCGAAGCCGCCACGTGCGCGCAGGCCCTTGACCGAGCCCTCGGGCCAGCTGGCAGGCAGCGCGGGCAGCAAGTCGATGACGCCGTCCTGTGATTGCACCAGCATTTCGGCAATGGCGGCGGTCGCGCCGAAATTGCCGTCGATCTGGAAGGGCGGGTGGGTGTCGAAGAGGTTGGGGTAGGTACCGCCCTGGTTCACCTCACCACCGGTGCGGGCGGCCCGGGCACCCGGCGTGGCCAGCAGACCGCGCAGCAGCGTGTGCGCATGGTCGCCGTCGCGCAACCGCGCCCAATAGGCCATCTTCCAGGCCATGGACCAGCCGGTGCTGACGTCGCCGCGGGCCTCCAGCGTCTTGCGCGCCGCTGCGGCCAGCTCGGGCGTGCGCGCCGGAGAAATCTGCCGGCCGGGGAAGAGCGCGAACAGGTGCGAGACGTGGCGGTGCGTGTCCTTGGGCGTGTCCAGCACAGCGTCCTTGAGCTCGGCCTGCCATTCCAGCAACTGGCCCCAGCTGCCCACACGCGGGCCGGCGAGGCGGTCGCGCAGCGAGGCGGCATGGTCGCGCGCGGCACGGTCGCCGAGCGCGTCGGCGGCCTGCACCATGTTGTCGAAGTGGTCCCACAGGATCTGCTGGTCGTAGGCGACGCCGTCCTGGATGGGGCCGTGCTCGGGCGACCAGCCGTTGGGTGCTACCAGCTTGCCGTCCGCCGTCTCCGCCAGCCGGTCTTCCCAGAACTCGCCGACTTCCTTCAGCACCGGCCAGGCCACGTCACGCAGGAAGGCCTTGTCCTGCGTGAAGGCGTAGTGCTCCCAGAAGTGGCGGGCATACCAGGCGTTGCCCGTCATGTTCCAGAGGTAGGTCTGGGCGCCGAAAGGATTGGTCGCCGTGCGCAGCGCCCAGCCGCGCATGGGCCGGGCCTGCTGTGGAACCGCCGGGCCGCCCCAAGGTTCCGCAACCCCCTCGGGGGGCGGGCTGGACGCAGTCCGGCCCTGGGGGCGCACTGAAGTCAGGAAGGTCTCGATGGGCGGCTGCACCGAGTTGTCCCACGGGGGCGTCTCGGCCGGCAGGGCCTTCGGGTCTTTCAGTGCCAGCGCGGCGCGTTCGGCGACGGGCCGGCGCCATGCGGGAATCAGGTTCTGCACGAAACGGTGCAAGGGCCGCGCCGTCTCTGCCAGATTGGTCGGCTCGGCCGGCCAGTAGTTCATCTGCAGGTTGATGTTGCTGTGATAGTCCGCATTCCATGGCGGCGTCAGGCTGTCGTTCCACAGGCCCTGCAGGTTGGCGGGCAGGGAGTCCCGCGAGCTGGAGACCAGCAGGTAGCGGCCGTACTGGAAGTACAGCGCCTCCAGCTCGGGGTCGCCGCCGTCCCGGGTGTAGGCGGCCAGGCGGGCGTCGGTCGTCAGCGCCCGGCGCTCAGGCGGACTGGTGCCGAGGTCCAACTGCACGCGGCCGAGCAGGCCTTTGACGTCGGCCTCGTGCTCCGCCTGCAGCGCCGGCCAGGATCTGGCGGCGGCCGCGGCGACCTGGGCCTGCACGCGTGGCAGCGGCGCCGGGCCGTCGACACGGCCGTCGGCATGGCTGGTGCCGGCGCCGAGGACGACAGTCAGCGCGTCGCAGCCGCGGAACACCAGGGTGTTGCCGTCCACCGTCACCGAGCCGCCTTCCGGCACGACGCGCAGCTGGCTCGCATAGGCCAGGCCGTTGGGCAGGCGGCCGGTGGCGGTGAGGGCGGTGCCCACCGCGGTGAGCGCCGCGCCGTGCCGGTCGGCCAGCGTGATGCGGCCGTTGTAGCGGCCCGGCTGGTCGGCGCTGAGGCGCCAGGCGATGACCTGGGCCGGTTGGCTGGCCAGGGTTTCGCGCGTGAAGCCGGCGCCGGCCTGGCGGTAGCTCAGGCGGTGCCGGGCGTGTTGCAGGTCGAGCTGGCGGCGGTAGTCGGCCACGGGCGCGTCGGCGCCGTCGAGTTCGAGCACCACGTCGCCAAACGCCTGATAGGCGCCCAGCGCCTGGGCATCACCCGTCCACAGCGTGATGTCGTTGAACTGCAGCCGGTCGCGGGCGACCTGGCCGAACAGCATGGCGCCGATGCGGCCGTTGCCGATCGGCAGGGCCTGCTGCTCCCAGCCCTGCGCCGTGTCGGCTGCGGGGCGGTCGTAGCGCAGCACCAGCTCGCCCGCCTGCAGTGGCAGGGCGAGGCAGCAGGCGAGCAGCGTTGCAGCGGCCCGCAGTGATCGGAGGCTCTGCTTCATGGGCTCAGCGCGGGCGGCCCATCTTGACCTTGAGCATGACGGGCTCGGCGGGCAGGTTCAGGCCGTAGTCGACCTGGTCGCCGTTCCAGACGCGCTCCATGACCCAGCGCCCCTGGTCGTCGAAGMGGCCCTGCTCGGTGCGCAGCATGAAGCCGTTCTGGCCCGGYGCTGCCTCCATCCGCACGCGGGTGCGTTGGCCGATGACGAGGAATTCGTCGTCGCCGATCTGCGCGATGGCGACGCCGCCGCCGGGTTGCTCGGTGCCAGCGGGGAACTTGTCGGTCATCTTCCAGCTGGTCTCGCCGAACTGCCATTCGCGATAGCTCAGCTTCGCGACCCAGCCGGGGAACTCCAGCAGCTGCGGCTTGCGGYCATCGCTCTCGGCGGCGCCACGCGTGCGGCCATCAAAGGCCCATTGCGCCCATTGCCGCTGGATCGGGGCGAACATCTTGAAGACGCGAGCGAAGGGCTCGACCATCTCGCGGTCGGTCGATGTGGAGCCGAGCGGGAAGTTGCTGTAGTTGAAGTAGTCTATGCCGAACGGCGCCACGCCGAGGGCGCCGTGCCCGAGGACGGGGTAGAGGTAGCGTCCGTAAGCGGCCGCGTTGCCGATCTCGGGCACCCACAACGCGTTGTCGACGCGCTGGAACAGGCGCAGGTTGGCGTTCACCTGCTCGAACTCGGGCCGATAGATGTCGGGCGCGACGATGTCGAGCGCGGGTGCCGCGGCCTTGTAGATGTCGATGACGTCCCAGGTCGGGCCGCCACTGGCGAAGTCCTTGTTCCAGGGCTTGGGCGGCTGGTCCAGCGGGTTGCGCAGCGCGTTGTTGACGTACATCGGCAGGTCGTAGACGGCTTTGCCGGCCGCGGCGATGTCGCCGATGTAGCGGGCGATGGCCCAGGCGTGGAAATATTCGTCGGCGTAGTCGCCGTAGACGGCGCGCCAGTTGCCGCTTGCAGCACCCGGCACGACGGCCTTCTTGCGTGCCAGCACGGCGGCGGGCACCGGCTGCGCAAAGGCCGCCTCGGCCGCCTTGCCGAAGTCGCGCACCAGGCCATAGGTGCCGACTTCATTCTCGACCTGCACCATCAGCACGGTGCGCTCGGCCGAGTCGATCTTCTTGAGATGCGCCATCAGCGCGACGAAGGCGCGCTTGTCGGCCTTGAGCGTCTCGGTGCCGAAGGGGCTGAGGCTGTAGTTGGACTTGCCTTCGCGGTCGACGTTGAAGGGGAAGCGCTTGGGGTCGAGCTTGACCCAGGCGGGCGTGTACTGGGCGCTGGTGTTCTTCCAGGTGGCGAACCACAGGATCACCAGGCGCTGCTTCTGTCGGCGCGCCTCCTTGACGAGGGTGTCGACGAAGCTGAAGTCGAATTTTCCTTCCTCGGGCTCGACCTGCTCCCAGGCCACCGGCATCAGCACGGTGTTGGCCTTGACGTCCTTGGCCGCGTCCCAGACGGGCTTGAGCGCGCCGGGGTAGTTGCTGGAGTTGTGCGCCTGCGCGCCCAGCATCAGGAAGGGCTTGCCGTCCACCAGCAGTGCGTGGCGGCCGTCGCGCGTGACGAGGCGGGGCGCCTCGGCGGCACCGGCGGCTTGCAGGGAGAGCAAGCCGGCCAGCAC
>NZ_JBFUMO010000369.1:0-5945 GCF_054049355.1 Roseateles sp. P5_E11
ATCCATCACCGGCGTGGGCATGGACAGCCGCGTCGAACGCGCCGCGACGCCGTGGTGGCGCCACCGTGCAACGCCGATGGCGGCGACGCTGGTGCTGGCAACGGCGTTGGTCTGGCGCTTCCTGCCCGCCAGCGGGTCGACCGACATCGCCGCTGCCGACATCGAAAGCGGTGCGGTCGTCCGCGCGCCCTTTGCCGACTACCTGCCGGTGCGTGCCACGGTCGCTCCGAAGGTGACGACGCTCGTTGGTGTTCTGACCGGGGGGCATGTCGAGAAGCTGCTGGTGCAGGACGGCACGACGGTGGCTGAGGGCCAGGCGCTGGCGACTCTGGCCAATCCTGCCCTGCGGCTCGACGTGCTGACGCGCGAAGCGCAAATCGCCAGCCAGTTGGGCGGCATCGCGGGCGAGAACCTGGGTATTGCGCGCAACCGGCTGGATCGCGCGGCCCAGATCGCGCAGGCCACCTACGACCTTCTGAAGGCGCGGCGCGAACTGTCGACCCGCCAGCAGCTGCACGAAGACGGGTTCGTATCCGCGGCAGGAGTGAAGAGCTATGCAGAGGAGGCCGCCTATCAGCAGAAACGGCTCGACCAACTGCAAGCAGGCAACGACGACGAGGCGCGTATCACAGCGACCCAGGGCGCACGGCTGGATGACACGCGCGGGCAGTTGGAGCGCAGTTTGGCCGCGGTCCGCGCTGGCCTGGATACGTTGACCATCCGCGCGCCCAACGCCGGGCGGCTGATCAACTTCACGATCCAACCCGGCCAGACGCTGCGCCCCGGCGATGCGGCAGGGCAGGTCGACAGCGAAGGCTCGTGGAAGCTGACCGCGGACGTCGATGAATACTATCTTGGACGCATCGCCGTCGGCCAGCGGGCGAGCGCAGAGAGCCTCTCGCTGACCGTCTCGAAAGTGCTGCCTGCGGTGAAGGACGGCCGCTTCCGCATCGAACTCGCGGTCGAAGGCATGCCGCCCGCTGGCCTCAATCGCGGTCAGACGCTCGACATCCGCATCACGCTCGGCAGCACCGCACCCGCCCTGATCGCGCCGGTGGGTGGCTGGCTCGACGCCGGTGGCGGCACGTCGGTCTTCGTGTTCGACGCCGATGGCGAACACGCCCGCCGCCGCGCCGTGAAAACGGGCCGTCGCAACCCTGAGCAGGTCGAAATCCTGTCCGGCCTGAAACCCGGCGACCGCATCGTCACCTCCCACACCGCCTCCATGAGGGGCGACGTTCTCAACATCCGCTGAAGGGCAAGCCGTGATCCGTCTCGAGAAGATCCAGCGCCGCTACGTCTCTGACGAGGTGGAGACGACCGCGCTCCACGACATCGACCTCCACGTCGAAGCCGGCGAGTTCGTCGCCATCATGGGGCCATCGGGCTGTGGCAAATCGACGCTGCTCAACACGCTGGGCACCGTCGACCGCCCGACCGCCGGCCGCTACCTGTTCGGCGATCGCGACCTCGCCGCGCTCAACGAGAAGGAGCTGGCGAAGTTCCGCGCCGCGACGTTGGGCTTCGTCTTCCAAAGCTTCAACCTGATCGACGAGCTGACGATCGAGGAGAACGTCGCGCTCGGCCTCGCTTACCGGGCCGATGCCGGCGACCGGCGCGCGCGGGTGGCGGCGGCGATAGACAAGGTCGGCATCGGCCACCGCGCGCGCCACTTCCCGCATCAACTGTCCGGCGGCCAGCAGCAGCGCGCTGCGATTGCCCGCGCGATAGTCGGCGATCCCAAGTTGATCCTTGCTGACGAGCCGACCGGCAACCTTGACACCGTCAACGGCGAGCAGGTGATGAACATCCTCGCCGGCCTGAACGCGGAGGGCGCCACCATCGTCATGGTCACGCATTCGCCCAGCCACGCCGACGTGGCGAAGCGCCGCATCGACATGCTTGACGGCCGTATCGTGGCCTCCGCGGCCCGCTCGATCTGAGGACCGCGCCCATGAACCGCTTCGCGCTGCTGTCGCTCTACCGCTCGCTGACTCGCCACAAGCTTCACGCCGCGCTCAACATCGGCGGGCTGGCTGTGGGCATCGCGGTGTTCCTGGTGCTGTCGCTCTATGTGCGATTCGAGACCAGCTACGAGAAGTGGCTGCCAGGCCATGGGCAGATCTACCTGGTGCAGACGCGCATTGACCTGCCCGGCAGTCCATTCAGCGGCGCCTATTCGATGACGATGGGAGGCTTGCTGGAGCAACTGCGTGAGGAACATCCGGGTGTCGTGGGGACGCGCATCCGCGGCGGCAAGGATGGCGGGAGCGTGCAACGCGGCGCCGAAGCGATCAAGGAAGACGTGGCGCAAGTCGATCCATCGTTCTTCGATGTGTTCGCCCTGCCGATGCTCAAGGGCAGCGGCAGCGCGCTCAACGATCCGACCAGCGCGCTCATCAGCCGGTCGGCCGCCCGCAAGTACTTCGGCAGCACTGATCCGGTTGGCCAGACACTGACCGTCTCGATCGACTGGCCCGCCGCATACCGGATTGCCGGCGTTTTCGAAGATCAGCCGGCCAACAGCGAACTGCAGTTGTCGATCCTCATCCCATTGCCCAAGGGCGCGCCTGCGGGCCAATGGCAGTGGTACATGTGGGGCACGGCGTCGGTCTCCACTTTCCTGCGCTTCGACACGGCGGCGCAGCGGCTGGCGTTGGCGCGCACGCTGCCGGCGATGATCGATCGCCGAGCCACGAGCATGGGGCCGCAGCCGTCACGGTTCCTGTCCTTGCCATTGCTGCCTCTGTCTGACATTCACCTGCAGCCGCAGGGACCCGAAAGCGCGGGCCGCAAGATGACGGTGGTGGCGCTGGGCATCGTCGGGCTGATCGCCCTGCTGATCGCCATCGTCAACTACGTCAACCTCGCAACCGCCCGGGCTGGGGTGCGTGCGCGCGAAGTGGCAATGCGCAAGGTATTGGGTGCGGACCGGCGTGCATTGGTCGGTCAGTTCCTGGGCGAAGCGGTGCTGACGGTCGCCGTTGCTGCGTTGGCCGGGTTGATCCTCGCGGAGTTGAGCCTGCCGTGGGTCAATGCCGCTGGCGGGCTGTCGCTCACCATGCCCTATTCGCTGGTCGTGCCGGCCCTGGCGGCGGCTACGCTGCCCATCGGGCTGGCGGCGGGCTTCTATCCGGCCTTGCTCCTGTCGCGGTTTCCCACGGCGACGGTGCTCGCGTCGGCGCGAGCACCGGGTGGCGGCCGCGCCGGCGTCCGCGTGCGTGAGGCGCTGGTCGTCTTGCAATTCGCACTCGCGACCGCCTTCGTCATCGGCACGGCAGTGCTGGTCGCACAGACCCGTCACATGCACAACGCCGATCTCGGCTTCCAGCGCGAAGGCCTGCTGATGGTGCCCTCGCTCGCGGAAACCGGCATCAGCCCACCGCAGGCCCGCGCGATCCTTGCAGCATTCCGCGAGTTGCCCGGGGTCCGCGCCGTCGGCAGCGCCAACGTGGGTGCGGGCGTCGATGGCAATGCCGCGCTCGATGCCATCGACATGCCGGGCCGCCCGGCGCCGGGCTTGACGATCCGCGTGATCAGCGTCGGCCCGGGGTTCTTCGAGGCCTATGCGCCGCGACTGCTGGCGGGCCGGTTGTTCGATGACGCGCATGCCGCTGACGACGCCAGCGACTGGCAGAAATGGAAGCTCGGCCGCAACATCGTCATCAATTTCGAGACAGCGAAGCGGCTCGGTTTCGCATCGCCACAGGAGGCGATTGGCAAGACCGTCGGCGGCGCGATGCCGCGCACGATCATCGGCGTCATCGATCAGTTGCGATTCTTCTCGCCGCGCGCACCAGACGACACCACCAGCTATCAGTACTACCGCGAGGGTCCTGCAAAGCCCGTCGCCGCGGTCCGGTTCATTGGCGATCCGCAGGTGACCTTGGCCGCCGCGCGGCAGGTCTGGCTGCGCCTCGCGCCGCAGGTGCCGTTCGTGGCCGCCACTGCGGACCGGCGACTGGCCCAGTTCTACGAAGCCGACGATCGCGCCACTCACCTGTTTGGCATCGGTGCGGCGCTGGCGGTCCTGATTGGCTGCGTCGGGCTGTGGGGTCTCGCATCGTTCAATACCCAGCGGCGGGTGAAGGAGATCGGCATTCGGAAGACGCTGGGGGCATCGTCCGCCGATATCGCAAAGCTGCTCGTCGGCCAGTTCCTGCGGCCCGTGCTGATTGCGAACCTGCTCGCATGGCCATTGGCATTCGTGGCGATGCGGGCGTGGCTGGCTGGTTTCGACGACCGTGTCGAACTCTCGCCGCTCTACTTCGTCGGCGCGACATTGCTTGCCACGGTCATCGCGGTACTGACGGTGCTCGGCCAATCACTGCGCGCCAGCCGCGCCGCGCCGGCCTGGGGATTACGTCACGATTGATCTATCTGGGGCGTGCATCCCAAGCGATCAATCAATCTCACCTGGGGCGTGCCTAACTTGCGATGTGGATGTTGGTCCTCGTTGAGCGCCATAGCGCCCGGCCTTTGACGGCAAGCAGTGAGCGCGGGGCTGACGCGGTGTCTCATTGAGATCTGTATTTGGCGATCGACGGCGGCAACGTGATTACCCGGGAACCAGGACACACCGGCGGCCACTAACGCGCCAACACCGCACACGCCTGACATGCTCACCCACCGAGCGGCTCGCGTGTGCGTCCACTGAGTTCCGGAAGGATTCCGCCATGCCCAGAAATCCCACCGCCGTCCGCGAGGTCCTCGAGGCCATCCTGAAGACGTCGCGCAAGAAGGCCAGTCCCGAGGACATCGAGGGCATCCGCGCCCGGCTGGCGAAGGAGCCGAGCCTCGAGATGACCGACGAAGTCCTCGATGCGCTGGCCGAGGCCGAGTCGTGGCGGCTGGAGGAAGCCCAATCCCTGCTGCCATTTGCGCGCAAGAAGTTCCCCTATGCGAACTTTGACGACATCGAGGCCATCCTGCGCAAGCTGGAAACCATGCGCAAGTCGGACCCGCACAGCGTCGACGTGCTCCTGCCCGAAACGATGGAGCGCTACTGGAAGCGCATCGACAACCTCAAGCTTTCCCAGCCGCACGCCAAACGCCTGGACGAGCTGAGCAAGGCAGTGGCCAGTGACATGACCGTCTGCCGGCACGGGATGCTCGAGGCGCTATCCGATTGGAAGAAAGTGCTCGAGCGCGACGAGCAGGTGCCCGACCAGACGGTCGTGGATGACGTGCACCAGCTGGGCGAGGCAGCGCTGGCGGCAATGGCGCGATGGCAGGAGGAACTGGCGTCGCTGCGCGAGATGCTGCAAGAGGATGCCGAGGTGAGCGACGAGGTGATCAACACCGCGGCCACAAGCGCGGCGCAGTACCGCAAGGCCCCGCAGGACGCGCTGCAGAAGCGGCTGAAAGAGCTGACGGCAGCCACCGAGGCACTGCACCAGGCGCAGCAAGTGCGGTTGGACGGCAGCGATGAAATGAAGCTCTCCAACCGCTTCAACTTCAAGAAACCCAAGGTCACGGAAAAGCTGGCCAAGGCCTTCTGCGAAGATTTGGGGCTCAAGCCCGAGGGCAARTGGCGCAACGCGTTCGAGTACCTTCAGGGGCTCGAAGGAGCGGGCGACAACAAGGCCGCCCAAGCCAAAGCCTCCAAGCAAAAGCCCTCGGTCGCGCTGGCCGCCTACCTGCTGCTCGCCGAGCCGGCCGCGTGGGCCACGCACGGCCCCTTTGTGCGCGAGCGTGCCAACGACTTCGACGGCCGGCAGGACAAGGCCGCCGCCTTGCTGCGCGCGCTGGCCGCCATCGGCTCGGCCAACCGCGACGTCAACCAATGGCTGGTACGGCTGGCCCTCAACGGCACGCCGGTGGACACACTGGCGCGCTACCACGCCGCCCGCGCCGACCTCACCGGCGTGTCCGTGCCCAGCGCGTACGCGGCCAAGCTGGATACGCTGATGGCCGACCTCACCTTCGACGCGACGGTGTGGACC
>NZ_JBFUMO010000370.1:0-5943 GCF_054049355.1 Roseateles sp. P5_E11
GGCGTAGTCGGCATCCAGTTCGCCCTGGACCGGCGCCGCTGCGGCACGGGCACGCTGCGCGCCCGCTTCGCCCAGCTCGGCCTCCAGCTTCTCGATCAGCGCGTCGCGCTTGAGCACCTCGAAGCGCGTGCGGACCTCATGGACGCGGTTGTAGATCGTCTCCAGCTTGGTGGCCTTGTCGACGACGTACTCCGGCGTGGTGACCTTGCCGCAGTCGTGCAACCAGGCGGCGATGTGCAGCGCCTCCCATTGGTCAGCGTCCATCGTGAAACCGGCGTACGGCCCCTCGGTCGCCTCGCAGGCGGCCTGGRCCAGCATCTTGGTCAGCTCGGGCACGCGCTGGCAATGGCCGCCGGTATAGGGGCTCTTGGCGTCGATGGCGCCGGCAACGAGCTGGATGAAGCTCTCCAGCAGCTCCTTGCGCGCGCGCAGCAGCAGCTGGTTGTCGATGGCCACGGCGGCCGTGCCCGACAGCGCACTGACAAAGGCCACGCGTGCGGCGCCCAGTGGTTCGGACGGCCCATCGGCCGACAGCGGGAAGGTCAATGTCAGCGTACCGATGGTCTCGTGCTGGCTGTTCTTCAGCGGCAGGGCCAGCAGGCGCATCTTCGCGACGCCCAGGGCGGCGAACAGCCGCTGGTAGGCGGCCAGGTGGGTCGGGTTGTCCCAGCTCAGGTCGATCTCGACCGGTGCGTTCGTCTGCAGGGCACGCACCGGCGCGGCGACGCTGTCGGGCACGTTCACCTGCCAGGTCAGGCCGCGGCGCGACGCGGTCTCGCCACGCACGCGCGAAGCCGCGGGCTCCAGCGTCTGGCCATCGGCCGACAGCAGGTGGACCGAGCCGCCACTGGCGCCGGCCACGGCGATGGTCTCGCGCAGGATGAGGTCGAGCAGGGTGTCGAAATCTCGCTCGGCGCTCAGCGCGTTGCTGATGTCGAGAAAGCGCCGCAGCGAATGCTTCATCGCCGTCATCGCGATGGCCAGGCGGTCGACCTCGCGGATCAGGCTGCGTTGGGGATCGGGCCCGTCGAACTCGAAACGCTCGATCGCCTCGGCCTGGCGGGCCAGGTTGCGCAGCGGCCGCGACACGCGATCGGCCAGCAGGTGAACCAGGGGCAGCAACAGCAGCATCAAACCCAGCGAGATGTAGAAGCTCTGGCGGCGGCTCTCGATCTGGAAGGCCTGCAGCTCCTCGCGCGGCGCGGCCATCAGCAGCACCAGCGGCGCGCCGGCCTCCACGGCACCCTGCAGCGGCAAGGCGTGGCTGACCCATTCGCGCCCGTCGACCACCTGCACGGGTGTGAGATGACCCTCGCCATCGCGGCGCTGCCACAGCGCGCGCATCAGCGCCGACGCACGCTCGGCCACGCGCGGCAGGGCCTGGCCGTCCTTCGGCGGCGCGCCGCTCTCGCGCCGGGCCTCGGCCAGCATCTCGCCGCCTTGGGTGGCGATGAGCAGTTCGGCCGAACGGCTGATCTGCGGCCGCGTCAGCATCTCGCTGAGAGCCTGCAGGCTGACGTCGGCGCCCACGACGGCGCCACCATGAGCCTGGGCCAACGTCACGCCGGGTTCGCCGGTCGTGAAGAACAGATAGGGCGCCGATTGCACGAGCTTGCCTTCGCCGGCCTCGCTCGCCAGCGCGAACCAGGGCCGGGTGCGCGGGTCGAAGTCGTAGTCGGGCCGATCACGGCGCTGCAGCTCGCGCAGCGCTGCGTCGTAGAAGCGGTAGGCGCCACGCGGGGCCGCGCCGCCATCGCGGCTCACGCTCTGCAGGCCGAATGCAGCCTCGGCCGGCGCATCCATGCGCTTGCGTGTTGCCGCATCGACAAGGCGGCGCAACAGCACGAAGGATCCGCCCGAGGTGCCGACATAGACGGCCGAGACCGAGGCATTGGCGCGCAGGGCCGCCGCCATCTGCGGCAGCGCAGTCAGGCGCTCGGCCTCATTGCTGGCCCGGCCCAGGGCGCCGGTCGCCAGCAGGGCCACGCTGACCCGCGCCGGCCGCAGCTCCGTCTCGACGGCCGCCGCGGCCTCGCGGCCGATGCGCCTGGCCGCCGCGCCAGCCTGCTGCAGCATCAGTGCATCGCTGCGTGAGCGCTCGTACAGCAGCAGCACGCTGTACACCAGGGCGACCAGGCCCACCATCAACAAGCTCAGCGTGATGTAAAGCGTCTTGGGCTTGAGATGCGGCATGGAACCTGACGGGCAGCAGCGTTGCAGCAGTATCCCTGTGCCGCCAGCACTTTGCCTGCGGTTACCAGACCAGCCGGCAAGAGTGCCCAAGTCCTACAAGTCGAGCCCCCAGCGCCAATGAGGATGGCTTGGCGACGACCGGTCGCATATCGCCGCAGGCCCCACCCGGCGCCTGCGCTCCGATGGATGAAGTAGGAGAGAAGTTCCCCATGAAAAAGATCGCAATCAGCCTTGCCGCCCTCGCCCTGGCCGCTGGCGCCCAGGCCCAAAGCACCCGTTCCAGCAGCAATGCGGAGCACAACTACGGCCTGTTGTCCCTGGGCCAAGGCCATCTCAACGTCGACTGCACCGGCGTGCAGACCTGCGACAGGAACGCATTCGGTGGCAAGGCCATGTTCGGCCATGCCTTTGGCAATGGCTTTGCAGTCGAAGGCGGCTACACCAATTTCGGCAAATTCCGCGCGTCGCAGGGCGCCGTGGGGCTGAGCGGACGACCCGAAGCCCTGTCGCTGAGCGGCGCCTACACGGCCAACTTGAGCCCTGACTGGGGTCTGGTCGGCCGCCTGGGCGTGGCCCGCGTGCGCACCAAGGTGAACGCAGAGGTCGGCGCGCTGACCGGCTCAAGCAGCGAGAGCAAGACCCAGCCCATCGCTGGCCTCGCCGTCAACTACGCGCTGACGCCGTCGACCCGCGTCGAGCTGGGCGTGGACGCAACGCGGGCCCAGATCCAGGGTGAGCGCCAGAACGTGCGCATGGTGTCGCTGGGTGCGCGCATGGCCTTCTGACGGCCCAAACACGCCGCTGCGAGACCACCCGAGCCGCCTGGCCGCTTAAAGCGCGGTTAGGCGGTTTTTTTCACATCGCCCCCGAGCCGGGGGCATTGCCGTCTCATCCGCGCGACAACGTCATCA
The DNA here is from genome assembly GCF_054049355.1 of Roseateles sp. P5_E11. Lineage (NCBI taxonomy): Bacteria > Pseudomonadati > Pseudomonadota > Betaproteobacteria > Burkholderiales > Sphaerotilaceae > Roseateles > Roseateles sp. P5_E11. Next base: position 3,105 of record NZ_JBFUMO010000370.1, read on the forward strand.
AGGGCGTACAGGCGCCGCGAATAGCATGCGCGCCGCCTCAGAAAGGCGCCGAGGCCGGCCACGCCGGTCGGCCCATCCATCAAGAGAAAAAGGGAGTGTTCTCATGAAAAAACAAACCATCGTCCTGGCCGCACTGCTGGCCGCCACCGCTGCCCACGCCGAATCGCAGGCCCACGGTTACATCGGCACCGCCGGTGGCGTCTCGCACGCCAATCTGGACTGCACGGGCTCCACCAGCTGCGACACGAGCGACACCGGCGCCAAGCTGGTGGGCGGCTACAACTTCGGCAACGGCTTCAGCCTGGAAGCCGGCTACATCGCCTTTGGCAAGTTCAAGGCTGCGGACGCCACGATGTCCGTCGCCATCAAGCCGACCGCGCTCATGCTGGGCGCTGCTTTCGCGCTGCCGCTGAGCACCGACTGGGGCATGAACGTCCGCCTGGGCGTCGCCCAGGTGAAGACCCAAGCCAGCGCCACCCTCGGCACGTTGAGCGGCTCCGACTCCGAGAGCAAGGCCAAGGTCTACGCCGGGCTGGGCCTGACCTATGCCATTACCCAGAGCGTCAAGCTGGAGCTGGGCGTCGATTCGACCCAGGCCCAATTCGCTGGCGAAAAGGGCACGCTGCGCCTGGTTTCCCTGGGCGCGATCTTCGCGTTCTGATCGAGAACGCATCCCCCTCGAAGGGCCGCCTCGTGCGGCCCTTTCTCATGGCTCTTCCTACACTGCGGCCATGGACTACGCCTCATTGATCAAGGAAATGGGCCGCGGCGCCCGAGGTGCGCGCGATCTGAATCGCGAGCAGGCTGAAGCGCTCTTCGGTGAGATGCTCGACGGCCAGGTGCCCGACATGGAGCTGGGCGCCATGCTGATCGCGCTGCGCGTGAAGGGCGAGAGCGCCGACGAGGTGGCTGGGTTCCTGGCCGCAATGCAGGCACGAACGGCCCGCCTGGCCGCCCCCGACGGCCCGCGCACCGTGCTGCTGCCCAGCTTCAACGGTGCCCGCAAGCAGGCCAATCTGATGCCCCTGGTCGCGCTGCTGCTGGCCCGCGAGGGCGTGCCGGTGCTGATCTTCGGACGGCACGACTTCGACAGCCGCCACAGCCCCTTCGAGCTGCTGGGCGCCCTGGGGCTGCACGCCAGCCCCTCGCTGACCGATGCCCAGGCGCGGCTGGCGCGCGACAGATTGGCCGTCCTGCCTTTGCAGATGCTCAACCCTGGGTTGAACAGCTTGATGGCCCTGCGCCCGCGCCTGGGTGTTCGCAACAGCTCGCACAGCCTGGCCAAGCTGCTCGACCCCTTCCCGGTCGGCCGCGGTGTGCGTGTCGTCGCGGTGACGCATCCGGAATACCTCGACAGCATGAGCCACGCCCTGCCCACACTGACCGCCGGCGGTGGCCGGGCGCTGTTGATGCGCGCCAGCGAGGGCGAGGCCTATGCCCATCTGCGCCGCAAGGCCCATCTGATCGGCTTCCAGGACGGCGACACCGCGCCCCTGCATCCGGCCGACACGGCGGATCTGGACTGGCCGCTGTCGCCAGCCTGCACGCCAGCCGAGAACGCCGCCCTCATCCGCGCCATGTTGGAGGGCCGCGAAACCGTGCCGCCGCGCATCCTGGAGCAGGTCGCCGCACTGCGGCTTCTCGCCACAAACTGAAGTTGCTTATTCGGCATGGGCATATAGCCCCAAAAATTCTGTAGTTCTTCCGCACCGCAACATTACTTAGAGTCGCGGCCTCGGGTGGCATGGGTCGCCTCAGGGGACAGCGTGCTGGACGGAATTGCGATTGCAAGCGGATTGGGAGTCGGCCTCATCGTCGGGATCACCGGCGTGGGCGGCGGCTCGCTGATGACGCCGCTGCTGCTGTCCGTCTTCAAGCTCAACCCTGCGGTCGCCATCGGCACCGACCTGTGGTTTGCCGCGCTGACCAAGATGAGCGGCTCCGTGGCCCACGCCCGGCATGGCCATGTGCACTGGGCCATCACCCGCCGCCTGCTGACCGGCTCCATCCCTGCGTCCTTGGCCACCGTGGCGTTGATGCACCTGACTGGCGTCACCAAGGGCTGGGCCTCGGCGCTGACCTTTTCGCTGGGCATCGCGCTGTTGCTGACGGCCGTCGTCGTCGCCTTCAAGAAGAGCTGGCTGGCGCTGGGCCTGCGGCTGGAGCGCTGGATTCCCGAAGCCCGCAAGCCGGCGCTGACCATCCTCAGCGGCGCCGTGCTGGGCGTGCTGGTATCACTGTCTTCCATTGGCGCCGGCGCCATCGGCGCGACGCTGATCCTGCTGATCTACCCGCGCATGCAGGCCCGCGACATCGTCGGCACCGATATTGCCCATGCCGTGCCGTTGACGCTGGTCGCTGGCATCGGCCACGCCACGCTGGGCAACGTCAACTGGACGCTGCTGGTGCCGCTGCTCATCGGCTCTTTACCTGGCATCTGGCTGGGCGCCCAATTGACCCGTCGGCTGCCCGATGGCGTCGTGCGCAGCCTGCTCTGCGTTTCTCTTCTGATGGCCGGCTGGAAGGTCATCCACTAATCATGTATCGCTACACCGACTTCGACCGCCGCTTCGTCCACGCCCGCGCCGCGCAATACCGCGACCAGCTCGAGCGCCACCTCGCCGGCACCCTCGGCACCGATGAGTTCCGCGCGCTGCGCCTGCAAAACGGCTGGTACATCCAGCGCCATGCGCCCATGCTGCGCGTGGCCGTGCCCTATGGCGAGCTGTCCTCGCGCCAGCTGCGCCAGCTCGCCAAGATCGCCCGCGAGTACGACCGCCAGCCCGACGGCCCCTTTGCCGGCCAGGGCGGCTACGGCCACTTCACGACGCGCCAGAAC